>JBJTYJ010000265.1:0-3570 GCA_046082705.1 Actinomycetota bacterium
AGCCGGTTGCCGAGCACGCGCTGGCGTTGTTGCTGGCCGGCATGCGCAACGTCGGCAACTACGCGAGGCAAAACGAATGGACCGGTCCCGTCGGGCGCAACCTGCTCGGCGCCAACGTGACCATCCTCGGTGCGGGCGGCATCACCACATCGCTCGTGCGACTGCTCAAACCTTTCGCTAGTCACATCACCGTCGTGCGCAACATGCCCGAGCACTTCCCGGGTGCCGACACAGTCATGACCAGCGTGAACCTCATCGATGCTCTCGTCGGCGCAGATGTTGTCGTCGTGGCCCTTGCGCTGACGCCCGACACCGACGGCATTCTTAGCCGTGGCGAATTCGAACAAATGGAACGTCATGCATGGGTCGTGAACGTCGGCCGCGGCAGGCACATCGTCACCGACGACCTCGTGTGGGCGCTGCGCGAGGGGGTCATCGGCGGCGCGGCGCTTGATGTCACGGATCCCGAACCGCTGCCGGCAGGCCACCCGCTGTGGTCGATGCCGAACTGCATCATCACGCCACACGTCGGCAACACCCCCGAGATGGCGGTTCCGTTGTTGTCGGAACGCATCAGCGAAAACGTGCGCCGTTTCGCGGCGGGTAACGAGCTGATTGGTGCGATTCACCCCGAACTCGGCTATTGATGTTCGGGTGAACCGGCGCCCCAACCACTACGACGTTCTCGGGGTCTCTCGAAATGCGACTGCGAAGGCCATCAAGGCCGCGTACCGCCGCCGGATGCGCGAGCTTCACCCCGACACCGCCAAACATGCAGTCGACACCGAGACGATCGCAGCCGTGTCACGGGCGTGGAGCGTTCTCTCCGACCCACAGAAGCGCGCCGCCTACGACGCCGACCGCGACGTGTCGGCGCCGATCGACAGACCGGCAGCGCCCGTCAGGTTCGATGTTGCACCGGCGAAGTTCCCGTGGCGATTCGTGCTCACGCTCATCGCCATCGGCACCGCCGCAATTCTCGTCGTCGCTGCCTTCACCGAGCCGTCCGAACCGGGCGGCCCCGACAACCTGTTGCAATCGGGGTCGTGTGTGAACCTGGCCGCCGACGGCACCGCAAGTGAAGCGCGCTGCGACGGCCCACACGACGCCGTCGTGCGCAGCCTCATCGCATTTGACTCGGCGTGTCCCTCGGACACCGAATCGTTCCTCGACCGTCAGGGAATGGGTCGCGCCTGCGTGCTACGGACAGTTGAGAGCGCCCCAAGCACGGCACCGTGATTGGAGTCCTCCCGCGGTGAACCATGCCGGCAATATGGCTCCTGAGACATTCGCGCGTGTGAAGATCGTCGGAACCTTGAATGCCGCACCTTCAAGATTGGAACCCATCAGGTTTGCGTCGGTGAAGTTCGCGCCCCCGAGACTCGCCCCGTAGAAGTTTGCGCTGGTGAGGTCAGCCCCGGTGAAGTTTGCGCCCGCAAGGGTTGCGGCTGCAAAGTTGCCGAACTTGATAGAGGCGTTCTTCATCGTTGCACCTGTCAGTTGCGCTCCTGAGAAATTGACCCCGTCGAGATTCGCTCCGTCAAGGGTGGCGCCGGAGAAGTTGGCGTTTGCGGCGTTCGTCTGCCTCAGGCTGGCACCCGAAAGATTGGCCCGATAGAAGTCTTGCCCGGCGAGATTCTGCCCATTCAGCATGCCTCCGGGAGAGTTCTCGAGTGCGGCGTTCTTGACCCGAACGGCCGATGAAGCAGAGCCATCCTTGTCCCCGCACGATGCAAGAAGACCCGCAAGCAGGACGCCAATGACGATTGTTTTGCCCTTCATTTTCCCTCCTGTGATCTGTGCGGGTGCCCGCTGGCAGAATGGTAACCAAAGTTCGCGAGTCGTTGTCGTCGGCTCTCTTTCATAACGCGCGGACTAACCGATAGCCTTCGCGGTCACCCGTAAAGGGGCGATTAGCTCAGTTGGCAGAGCGCCACGTTCACACCGTGGAGGTCATCGGTTCGAGCCCGGTATCGCCCACCAGCACAGGATGGCGCGCGACCGTTGTGTGCCCCACTAATTTTCTGGTGTGCCACGACTGTGCGAGCGACCCGGATGTTCCGCGCCCGCCACCGTCGCCTATGGCTTCGACACGGCCGACTTGATGGTGTGGCTGAGCCCGTTCGAGCCCGAGGAAAAGGCGCGCCCCTACGGGACGGGAATTCTGTGTCGTCGTCATGCCGATGCCCTCGCGGTGCCCCGTGGATGGCACGTCGACGACCGGCGCGAGGCGGTGCCGCGGTTGTTCAAAACGGCGGCGGTCGACGAGCCCTCCGAGCCGGTGAAGGCCAACGTGCGACCGATTCGCGAAAAGCAGCCCCGAGGAAAGGCGACCCGCGAGAAGGTGGAGCCTGCTGCCGAACTGTTCGATGCAGCCGATGGCGAACCAGTGCTCGACGAAACGCAGGCAATGCCGTGGTCTCCAAAATTGATCGAAGACGTCGTCGAAGGTGCGTCCGACGTCGAGCCGACACGCGGCGGGTTGTTGGCGCGGGCATTCGGCAACAAAGACCGTCGCGAAAGAGACTGAGTTTCACGTGCGCACGGAGGCAACCCTCGAGGCACCCACGTCGTTGACGCGCTTGCGTCCGTTCGTGGTCGACCTCGCTGAGTACCCGAAGTGGATGCCGCTCGTGCACCGTGCGACGGTGGCGGGGCCCGGTGCGTGGGACGTCGAGTTGCGCGCAAAGGTGGGGCCGTTCGCGCGGTCGAAGCGGCTGCGCATGGAGCGCACCACCGATTCGCCCCAGTTGGTCGTGTTCGAACGAAAGGAACACGACGGTCGCGACCATGCACCGTGGCGCATGACGTGCACGATGGTGGAAAAGGGCGAGTCGGTCGTGATGCGTGTCGAGCTGTACTACGGCGGCACGCTGTGGACCGGCGGGATTCTCGAGCGTGTGCTGGCCGACCACATCGAACGTGGTCGCGAGAACCTGCGCGCGCTCGTCAGTCCGGCCGGGCGCTGAAACGACCGTCGTCGCGGCGTTCAACCCGCAGCGGAAACTC
Organism: Actinomycetota bacterium; assembly: GCA_046082705.1. Lineage (GTDB taxonomy): Bacteria > Actinomycetota > Acidimicrobiia > Acidimicrobiales > Ilumatobacteraceae > F1-20-MAGs119. The sequence continues at coordinate 3,010 of JBJTYJ010000265.1, forward strand.
GAAGGTTTCGGTCAAGAGTTCGTTCGTGAGAGTCGTTGCGATGAGTCCCTTCACGATTGGCTTGCCGCGCTTGAGGGCCAGCAGGTGAGTGGCTCGCGTGGGAATTTCGTCGACGTGGTGGGTGACGATGGCGGTGGCGAGGTTGGCGTCGGATGCGATCGTTTCGTCGATGGCGCGAACGAGTTGTTCGCGTCCACCCAGTTCGAGCCGACCGGTCGGTTCGTCGAGAAGAATCACCGCTGGGTCGTTCATGCGCGTGCGGGCGAGCAAGACCCGCTGCTGTTCGCCCGACGAGAGTGTCGAGATCTCGCGGTCAGACAGGTGTGCGACGCCGAGTTGCTCGAGACAGGCGACGGCCCGGGTGCGGTCGGCATCGTCGTAGGTGTGCCACCACGGTTCGAGCGCGGCGTGCCTGGCGGTCATCACTACCTCGAAGGCGCGCAGTTGGGGGCGAAGTTCGGTCGCAAAAGCAGCCGACATGTAGGCGACGCGGCGGCGAAGTGATCGAACGTCGGTGTTGCCGAGGCGTTCGCCGGCCACGACGACTTCGCCGGCGCTGGG
>JBJTYJ010000266.1:0-8995 GCA_046082705.1 Actinomycetota bacterium
GGCGGTGTTCCCACCGAAGAATTCGTTTCGCACCGGAATGACCGCTACGTCATGGTGGTCGACGAGTTCTGCAATGACGGGAGCGGCATATTCGCCGGTGAGAATGCCCACTCTCCCCTTTGTTGGCGTCGCGCGCTGGGCGATCTGCACTCGTACGGGTCGCAGACCTGTGTCGCTGGCGGGGTTCGCAGGAACACGCTCAGCTCGATAGCCCGAGGGCGTGGCACCGTCGACCGATGCGAAGAAACCCGACGTGGGCCCGGTCACCGACGAACGCCGGCCTGCGAACTCTTCCCGGAAACTCGCGACGATGCCCACACCATCTTCGTACATCGGAAAGTCCCCGTAGTCGGCTGCGTCGGGCATCGGCCTGCCGGCGAGGAGGTACAACTCATCCGACGCCCAGAACATGGGGTGGCCAACTACGCATCGCGCAATCTCGCGCCACTCGTCGACGATGTCGACCGCCCGTCGCGCATCTTCGGCGGAGTGAACGCGTAATGCAATCTCGGGATTGAACCTGCTCAAGCCGAGTGGCACGATGGCAACAGCATCGATGGCGACGTACTCGTCGAGGATTCCCGCCAACGTGCGCTCCAGCACCTCGCCGTCGTTCACCCCGGGGCACAACACGATCTGACCCCGAACATTGGTGCCGTTGTCGAGAAGGGCCCGCAACCAACGCAGGCTCATTGCCCCTCGTTCGTTGCGCAACATTTCGGCACGCCCCCACGGATCGGTGTCGTGGATGCTGACGTGCAGGGGCGAAAGAGCCTGGTCGATGACACGCTCGAGGTCCATCTCGGTGAAACGCGTGAGGGTCGTGAAGTTCCCGAACAGGAAACTCAGGCGGAAGTCGTCGTCCTTCAGATACAGGCTGCGGCGTAGACCCTTGGGCAGTTGATAAATGAAACAGAACGAACAGTGGTTGTCGCAGGTCTGCACGCGGTCGAAAACCGCGCTGGCGATCGCCACCCCGAGCGGCTCGCCGGGCTGCTTCTCGACTTCGACGTCGACGATGATTCCGCCACGGTCGAGGCGCAGCGACACGTGGGCTTCGTCCACTTGATGGTGCCATTCGATGATGTCGCGGATCGGACGGTCGTTGACCATGGCAACGACGTCCCCCTCGAGCACTCCCGCACGGTCGGCCGGAGAGTCGGCAACCACTTCGGTGATTCGGGCACTGAGGTCGACCGAATCACTCACAAGGTCAGGCTAACGGTGACGCCGAGAAGTACCGTGGAAGCGGTGTCCGACACGAACGTTGACAAGGTCCTGCTTGCGGCCCCGCGCGGCTTTTGCGCAGGCGTCGAGATGGCCATCAAGGCGTTGAGTTGGCTGGTGCGCACCTTCGAGCCGCCGGTGTACTGCTACCACGAGATCGTTCACAACCGCATCGTCGTCGACCGTTTCCGTGAACGCGGCGTCGTCTTCGTTGACGACCTGTCCGAAGTTCCCGAAGGTCGCCCGATCATGCTCTCGGCGCACGGCTCTCCACCGTCAGTGGTCGAAGAGGCGCGCCGTCGCGGCAGCTACGTCGTCGACTCGGTGTGCCCGCTCGTCACGAAGGTGCACCACGAAGTCAAGGTTCGCGCCAACAAGGGCTACCGCGTCGTCTATGTCGGTCACGAAGGCCACGAAGAAGCGGTGGGCACGATGGCCGTTGCGCCGCACGCCATCAGTCGCGTCGAGTCTGTCGAGGATGTCGATGCCCTTCCGGTTTTCGACGAGCCCGTCGCGTTGCTCGCCCAAACCACGCTCTCCCACCGCGACTGGTCCGGGGTTGCCGTGCGTGTTCGGGAACGATTCCCCGACGTGTGGTCACCGGGTCGCAGCGACCTGTGTTTTGCCACCACGAACCGACAGAGCGCACTCGAGGCAATGGCACCACGTTGCGATGCAATCGTCGTCATTGGGTCATCGAACTCGTCGAACACCAGGGCACTCGAACGTCTCGCCATCGAATCGGGATGCGCAACCGTTTTGCGGATCAACAGCGCAGACGAACTTCCCTCGAACCTGTCGGGCACGATCGGGGTCACCGCGGGTGCGTCGGCACCCGAAGAACTCGTCGACGAGGTTCTCGCCCAACTCGCACCGCGCAACGGAATCGAAGAAGTGCGCGTCACCGATGAGGACGAGTACTTTCCTCCGCCGCGCAACATCCGTGAACTTCAGGCTGCAACTCTGTCGACCTGCTATTCGATGCTCGCGGTGCCGGCCACGCGACGCAGCTCCAGCCGCGACCACGACATCGCCGCAAGTACCGTGCTGCACGCGCTCGCCTCGACGAAGGGACAACATTCATGATCGAACCGAACCTCGAATCGCTTCGGACGTTTCTTCACCTGTTGGCCGCTGCCGTGTGGGTTGGCGGTCAGATCGTCCTCGGTGGTCTTGTGCCGCGGGTTCGCAAAACGAACCCCGAAGCACTGAAGACCATCGCCAACGGCTTTGCCCGCGTGGCGTGGCCCGCCTTTGGCATCACCGTGATCACCGGGATGTGGAACATCCTCGACGTCGACGTGTCGGCAATGGATTCGAGTTACCACGTGACGTTGGGAATCAAGATCGTTGTTGTCATGCTCGCCGGCTTTGCCGCGGCTGCGCATGCGAACACCAAGAGCAAATTGATTCTCGCCCTCGGCGGGGCGATCGGCTTGCTGACCTCTCTCGGCGCTCTCTATTTGGGCGTACTGCTCAGCAGCGCGACGTAATTGGATTTCAGCTAAGCGGTACTTTGCCGATGCGTTCCTAGTTCCTAGGAACTTTTGACCACGGAACGTCGCGGTCGACGCGCACGTCGCCCGGAAGGCCGAGCACGCGCTCACCGAGGATGTTCTTCATGACCTCGGTGGTGCCACCCTCGATCGAGTTGGCACGGCTGCGCAGGAAAGCCTTCTGGTAGGTCTCGAAGCCCATCGCAGTGTCGGGGCGAATCATCTCGTAGCTGCCGTAGAGCATGCCCTCGGGGCCGAGAAGGTTCATTGCGAACTCGTAGATCGCCTTGTTCAGGTTGGCCGATTCCATCTTGCCGATCGAACCTTCGGGGCCGGGAACGCCCATCTTGCGGTTCTGGCCGGCGCGAATGTTCGTGAGGCGCAACACCTCTGCGCGAATCCACAACTTCATCAACTCGTCGCGCGTTGCGGGGTCCTTTTCGTCCTCGCTCTTCGTCGCCCAGATCTTCGTCAGCGAGGCAATGGTGCCCGAGCCACGCGGCGGCACAACACCACCGATGGCAACGCGCTCGTTCATGAGCGTCGTCAGGCTGACGCGCCAGCCGTCACCGGGCTTGCCGAGCATTTCCGTCTCGGGAATGCGCACGTCGGTGAAGTACACCTCGTTGAATTCGGCCTCGCCGGTCATCTGGCGCAACGGACGCACCTCGACACCCGGCGCGTGCATGTCGACGACGAACGCCGTCAGACCTGCGTGCTTCACGGCCTCGGCATCGGTACGCACGACGAGAAGACCCCAACGCGACAGGTGGGCAAGCGTCGTCCACACCTTCTGGCCGTTCGCGATCCACTCTTCGCCGTCCTTCACGCCCTTGGCGGACAGACCCGCGAAGTCCGAACCCGAGCCCGGCTCGGAGAACAACTGACACCACACTTCTTCGCCGGTGAACAGCGGACGCAGGTAGCGCGTCTTTTGCTCGTCGCTACCCCACTCGACGACGGTCGGGCCACACATGCCGTAACCGATCGGGTTGCGTGCATACGCGTTGGGTGCACCTTGGGCGTTCAGGCGCTCATTGATCAACTTCTGGTGACGGGGCGAGATACCGAGGCCACCATGTCCCTTCGGGAAGTGGACCCAAGCCAAGCCCAGGTCGAACTGCTTACCGAGGAAATCGACGGCCTTGGTCGACGACGGAGGGCAGGCCGCAAGAAGTTCGTCGACCAAACCATTGACAAGTTGCTCTTCGGAGACGACGGTTGACGCGCTCACAACACACCCCTTTAGTCGGTGAAACTCCGCAAAAGTTACCGCAGGGTCACCGACCACCTCAAAACCCTCCCCGACATTCCCGAAGAGAGGCATCCGTCACAAAACCCGACTAACTTGCCCGACATGTTCCCCGGGGATCACGCCAAATCACATCCAGACAAGCCCGCCTACATCATGGCCTCGACCGGCAAGGTCGTCACCTACAAAGAGCTCGATGACGCCGCCAACCGGCTCTCGAACCTGCTCCGCGCGGCGGGCCTCGAGGTGGGTGACCACATCGCCATATGCATGGAAAACCACGAGCGCTACATGGAGCTCATCTGGGGCTGTCACTACGCGGGCCTCATCTACACCGCCTGCTCCAGCCGCCTCACCTCCGACGAGTTGACCTACATCATCAACGATTGTGGCGCGAAGGCTTTCATCACTTCGAAGTACAAGGCCGATCAGGCCGCCGAGATCGCCGGCGACATTCCCGGCGCCGCGCTACGCCTCATGCTCGACGGCACCATCCCCGGATACGAGTCGTACGAATCGGCCGTGTCGGCCCAGCCTGCAACGCGTCTTCCCGAACTCATTGGCGGCATGGACATGCTGTACTCGAGCGGCACCACGGGCAAGCCCAAGGGCGTTCTCGGCACCTTTCAACGCAGCGAGCTCGGCCAACCCAATGGCGTCGCGGCACTTTCGTCGATGCTGTTCGGCGTCACCGACCAGTCCATTTACCTGTCCCCCGCGCCGCTGTACCACGCGGCTCCGTTGCGCTTCAATCTTGCGGTCCACTTCATCGGCGGCACGACCGTCATCATGGAACACTTCGACGCCGAGGAATACCTGAAGCTGATCGAACGCCACAAGGTCACCCACAGCCAGCTTGTGCCGACGATGTTCGTTCGCATGCTGAAACTGCCCGCCGACGTTCGCAAGCGCTACGACACTTCGTCGCTGCAGTGCGCCATCCACGCCGCAGCACCGTGTCCTGTCGAAGTCAAGCGGCAGATGATCGAGTGGTGGGGTCCCGTCATTCACGAGTACTACGCGGGCACCGAGGGCAACGGCTTCGTCTACTGCAACTCCGACATGTGGCTGGCCAACCCCGGCACCGTCGGAAAGGCAATCCAGGGCGTCGTCCATATCTGCGACGAGAACGGTGACGAAGTGCCGTCGGGTGAATCGGGAACGGTGTTCTTCGAAAGCGGAACCGTCTTCGAATACCACAACGACCCGGAAAAGACGAAGGGATCCCGTGACCCCAAGGGTCGCGGCTGGTCGACGCTCGGCGACGTCGGTTATCTCAACAAGGACGGATTCCTGTTCCTCACCGACCGCAAGGCGTTCATGATCATCTCCGGCGGCGTGAACATCTACCCGCAGGAATCGGAGAACGTTCTCATCAACCACCCGAAAGTGGTCGACGTTGCGGTCTTCGGCGTACCGAATGACGAATTCGGTGAGGAAGTGAAGGCCGTCGTTCAACCTGTCGCAATGCCGGCAAACGACGACGAGGCGAAGACCCTCGAGCGCGAACTCATCGCCTACTGCCGCTCGCAGCTGGCAGACCTCAAGTGCCCGCGTTCGATCGACTTCCGGCCCGACCTTCCCCGCCACCCAACGGGCAAGCTCTACAAGCGCCTCTTGAAAGACGAGTACTGGAAGGCGGCGGGTCGCTCGATCTGAGCCGACCCGCGCACATGCCGTTGCGTCAACACCCGTTCTTCGATTGGACGGGTCTCCACGCCTTCGCCCATCGCGGAGGAGCCAGCGACGCGGCGGAAAACACGCTCGCCGCTTTTCAGCACGCGGTCGACCTCGGCTTCACCTACATGGAAACCGACGTGCACGCGACCGCCGACGGCGTTCTGCTCGCCTTCCACGACGATGATCTGCGTCGCACGTGTGGCATCGAGGGTCGAATTTCGGAAATGAGCTTCGACGATGTGCGCACTGCGCGGGTCGACGGCCGCGAACCCATTCCCACGTTCGACGAACTGGTCACAACCTGGCCGGGCCTGCGCTGGAACATCGATTGCAAGGCCGACAACGCACTGCCGCATCTCGTCGATGCATTGCACCGACACGACATCCTCGACCGCGTGTGTCTCGGTTCGTTCAGTGATCGCCGCCTGCGCACACTGCGCGCCGAACTGGGCCCCGGCCTTGCCACGTCACTCGGGCCGAAGGGCGTCGCACGTCTGCGCCTCGCGGTGTCGCTTGGTCGGCCGATTCGGTTCCCCGACGGCGTCTACGCGGTTCAAATACCACCGAAGCAGGGCCCGATTCCGCTGCACTCACAGCGCTTCATCGACATCGCCCACGACTCGGGGCTCCACGTTCACTACTGGACGATCGATGAACCCGAGCAGATGCTGGAACTGATCGACCGTGGGGCCGACGGCATCATGACCGACAAGCCGGCAACGCTGCGCGACGTCTTGGTGTCGCGCGGACGTTGGTAGACGCCGCTCAGGCGTCTTTCGCCGCGCCGGCACGCTTGACGATGGGTTCCTTGTCGCTCCACGGGAAGTTGATCCACATGTCGGTGCGCTTCCAGACGTAGTCACAGTGGACCACCGAATGAGGCTTTTCGTACAGGGCCGCGATGCGTGACTCTGCGACACGGCCCTCGCAGAATTCCTGCACGAGTTTCAACGTGTGTCCCGTGTCGGCAACGTCGTCGACGATCAGAATCTTTGCGTCGCGAACGTCGACGAAGTCGGGCACCGGCGGCAGGATCATCGGCATGTCGAGACGCTCGTCGACGTCGGTGTAGAACTCGACGTTCATCGTGTAGGTGTTCTTCACTGACAACGCGTAACCAAGTGCACCCGCCAGAAACAGGCCACCGCGGGCGATCGCGAGAATCATGTCGGGGTCGTAACCGGACTGGGCAATGTCCCGCGCGATGTCCCGCGAGGCCTCTCCGAAACCATCCCACGTCAATATCTCACGCTCTGCCGACACAGTTTCTCCCTCGCTCACCAGAGAACCTAGTCGTTCATTGTTCGTACGGACAATGTCGGCAACCACTCGAACAACACCGACCCCGCGAAGCGAGAAAGACGGCCGTCATCACACTGCGCTTCGTCAGCGGGTCGATGTACACCGGATCACCCTTGTCGACAGCGGCGCGATGAGCGGTGAGAACTTTTTGTAAAACTGCCTCGTCGCGGGGAAGACGTTGCGGCAACGGGCTGTCAACGTGATCGGGTCGCAATGGTGCGTAGCGCTCGATCACAGCGATCAACCTACTGAACGACACCCGCTGTCTAGCATCGCAACGATGAGTGCCGTCGAGACTTTCGTGCCGCGTTCGGCCGATGGAACTCCGCTTCTCCGTCACACGTTCTCTATTTTCCGATTCGGCGCCATCGACCCAACGGTGCACTTCGACGGCCGACAAGTCGTCATGGCCACGACCACCCCAGATGGCCCCGCGTGGACGGCCGCATCGATCACGGGTGTCACCCACGGGGGCGATGGCGAGACTTTCGTTCGGGCTCGCCAACCCGACCCACTCGGACGCCGCGATATTTTCACCGGTCTCGAGGCCGTCCATCCGGTCGTGGCACGGCTGCAGCGCGACTTCGGGGCCTTGCGAATCGGAGCCTCCGGCGACGTCTACAAGGCGGCGCTGACCGCAACCCTCGGCCAGCGCATCACCGCCGCCGAGGCCGTCAACCAGTGGGCTCGTCTCTGCCGTGCACTTCCCAACTCGGTCGAGACCCCAGCGGGTGTCCTCCTTGCACCTCCCGACCCCGCTCGCCTCGCCGGCATGGTGCCCTACCAACTGCACTGCCTCGGTATCGAAGAAGCCCGCGCTCGCACCCTCATAGCAATCGCACGCGTCTTTCAGCGTCCCGGCCAACACCAGGTGGATCCGACCATGGCCCTGCGACGGCTCGTCGCCGAGGTGCCGCGGTTCGGGCCGTGGACGCGTGCGCTCGTCGAGGCCGAGGCGCTGGGAAATCCTGACGCGGTTGCGGTCGGTGACTTCCATCTGAAGAACGTCGTGGCGCACGCACTCACCGATCGCCCACGAGGCACCGACGACGAAATGCTCGCGGCGCTCGCCCCCTACGCGGGCAACAGGGGCCGCGTCTTGTCGTGGCTCGCACTGGGCGGAATCGCAGCGCCGAAGTTCGGCCCACGTCGCCGCAACATCGACATTCGCAGGTTCTGAGTAGGTCAGCGACTGGCAGCGCGCATTTGCTCGCGCACCGACCAGAAGCCGGGCCAACTCTTCGACACAACGGAAGGGTCGTCGATCGAGATGCCGGCGATCCGCCCTGCAAGCACCGCAAAGCTCATCGCCAGACGATGGTCGTGATGGGTCTCGAGATGGGCCCCGCGAAGTGCGGTCGGCTGGATGATCAGACCGTCCTCGGTTTCCACAACGGATGCCCCGGTCTTCGAGAGTTCCCCGGCCAGATCGCCGAGACGATCGCTCTCCTTGGCCCGAATGAATCCAACGCCGCGAATTCGCGAGCCCTCTGCGGCAAACAACGACACGACTGCGACCGTCGGGACGAGGTCCGACACGTCGACCATGTCGATGTCGATGCCGTGCAACGGGTGCTCGAGATCGCGGTGCACGGAAATCGACGTCAGGCCCCGCTCGACCCGGCAGCCCATCGCTTCGAGAATGTCGGCAAACGCCACGTCACCCTGCAGCGAATCCGCGGTCAGGTTGGGGATGGTCACCGACCCACCGCACACCGCAACCAACGCCATCGGATACGACGCCGAGGATGCATCGGGTTCAACTGCGTAATGCCGCGGCACGTAGCGACCCTCTGGCACAGTGACGACACGACCCTTGGCGGAGTCGTTGATCGTGGCATCCACTCCGAAGTCGCGCATCACCTCGACGGTCATCTCGAGATACGAGTCCGACACCCGCTCGCCGGCGATGACCAATTTCAACCCGCCACGTAGGTAGGGGGCGATCAAGAGAAGTGCCGTCGCGAACTGGCTCGACACTCCCCCGGGAATCTCGATCTCTCCGCCGCGCACCGCCCCCGCCGATACCTCGACGGGA
>JBJTYJ010000267.1:0-3840 GCA_046082705.1 Actinomycetota bacterium
AACCCCGGTCCGTACAACACCGGCTTCAACGATCGCATGGCCGACACCATGTGGGAATGGTTCGACGACAAGGCCGTCAACGCGCCCAACCGTGACATGCACCTCATGATGAAGGACCTCGTCACCACCAATCAGATGGACCCACAGGAAGTGGTTCAGCGCATGGTTGAACTCGTCGAAGCCGACACCACGACCGAAAACAACTTCGTTCCGGCCAACATCGTCGAGATGCTCAGCCAACAGGTGGGCGACGCGACTTCTTGACTCCCCTATTGACGCCAAGAGCGCAATTCGCTACTTCTTGACGGTTGTCGTCGTCTTTGGAGTGGTCGTCGTAGAAGATTTCACGCTCGTCGTTGGAGCGATGCTGGTCTGCGCCGGAACAGCAACTTGAGAGGTGGTCGAGGTCGGAGCGCTCGTCGCTACGGGCGCTGATTCTGTCGCGATGGTCGTGGTCGACTTCGACAACGTCGTCGAGGTCACCTTGAGAGTCGTCACCGTCGGCCCCACAGTCGTCGACGTGCTCTTCACAGTCGTCACCGTCGGCTTCACAGTCGTCGACGGAGCAACGATCGACTTCGCGGTGGTGGTCGTCGACTTAGAAAACGTCGTCGACGTCACATTGAGAGTCGTCGACGGCGACTTGACCGTCGATGTCGAGGGCAGTCCGACACTCGTTGACGTCCCCGTCGCAGGCTTTGCAGACGTCGGTACGTTGCTCGGTAAGTTGCTGGTGGCGGGACTTGCCATCTTTGCGACCTTCTCCGCTAGGGCAGGGGCGTCGGTTACCTGCTTTGGTGGCACCCCCTCAACCGTCTTGGTGAGGGTTCCCGGTACAAAACTTACCTTCTCGGTTGCCGTCGGGGCTGGCACAACAGACTCCTCGAGAATCGACTCCTCGCCACGCCTCAGGTTGATCTCCACGCCTTCCTCACCACGGGGCTGTGCAGAGGTTTGCAGACTCTCGCCCTGCTCGATCGGTATCTCAACGGAGAGCCTTTTCTCGCCAACCGTGACGACCGCTGAACTCTCGTCCGACGGCGTAACCGTGACCTCGTCCAGCGACTCCTCGAACTCGAGGACCACCCGCGAGGACGTCGATCCCGCTTTCGCCTTCGCCTTCACCCGCGTGGTGCGACCCCCACTTTTGGCAACGGTGATGATTGCGTCGCCGCCCTCCTCGACACTCGAAGTCTTCACATCGACGCCAAAGTTGACCACTCCCTTGGGTAGCAGCACCGTCAGTCCGTTCGACAGACCGTCGCGGTGAATTTGCACGATCGCCCCGGGGATGTCGGCCACTACGACGCCGTCTGCAGTCCCGGCAGACCTGCCGTCGGGTCCGGAGACCAACAAGTCGGCGGTTCCCTTGCCGATAGGCACCACGCTGACGCGCACCTTTCCACTTCCCTCCCCTCTAAATCTCACCTTGTCTGCGACGTCTCGTGATGCCATGGGTGTCAGATCGATCGTGCCCTTCTCCCCCGACCACTCCACACCGGGGATTTGGGGATTCGCGGATGCATTCTCGTAGGACCACTTTCCCGCCTCGACGTCGATGGTCAAGGGCAGTAACCGCGACGGGTCATTCGAATCCCACACCCAGACGGTGTATTTGCGCTCGGACGGTGAAGTCACCGCAACCGGAAGAATTGAATGTCCCATCATCTCGAAATAGATCCCCATCGTAAAGCCAGCACCCTGGCGGAGACCTTGGATGAGCAGCTTCACCAATGACTCGAGGTCGTCTTCTCGCGTTTCTGCGGTCTGCTCAATCACCGTCTCGTTGAACTGAGTCGCCCACCAATAGTCGATGACGTCGACTACACCGGTGATTGTCGGTGCCAGGTTTGCCACCGCCTGTACACCCCCGATCGCGCTCGGGGTTGACAGCGTTAGATCGAGACGTGAGGCGAGCGTCGTGAGGCCCTCGCATCTGCCGCCATTGATCATCGAATTCAGTTCTTGCCTCCGCAGTGCTGCGTCGGCCCGTTCGTCACACTGACCGCTCTCGTACGTCACACAGACGGCATCGCTTCCAAACAGGGCAACCATTTCGTCAACACCGAAGTCGTCATCGGGATAGATGTACCCGCCCCAATTGGATATCGACAGCGACTGCTCGGCACGGAGGCCGGAGTCGGCACATACGGGTTCGGATCCGAATTCGGAAAGCCTCGCACCCCCACACGAAGCTTCCAAGTCGATGTCGGCCGGCCCGGCGATTGTGCCAACTTCATCGGACGCCACCGACGACCCGCCACCACAGCCTGCAAGGAGCAACGCGAGCCACAGTCCAACGCCGCGCACACCGAGGTGCCGGTTCATCGCCACGACGAGACTCTAGCGAACGCACTCGGATCGAAAGGTTGTGGCACGAACCCCCGGCGAGCACTTCGGTAAAGTAATGCAAATGAAAACCCATCGAACCAAAAGCCTCGCTTTGGTCACCCTTGCCGCGTTCATTCTGGTGTCCTGCGGACCCACGGAACGTTCCTCAACAGACGGGACCATTGCCCTCTCCAAAGGGGCAGGTGGCGTCGTGAGACCGTGCAAGAAAGTCGGCGCAAGTGCGAGGCTCGGTGGCTCCAATGCCGTCTGTGCATTGAACGGCAAAACACGAATGCTCTTCACCGTGAAAGAAATAACCAAGCAACGCTGCAATCAGGTTGGTCGTCTTCGCCCGGCAGGGCTGGAATTGAGCGTCTGTGGTCATTCAGGGTTGGCTCTGCGCTGGATGCGAGTCATCAACCCATACGTCGTCGATCAGAGCGAGTCGATGACGGAGGTCGGCGACACACCGGTGGCGGGCGGCGAAGCGAAGACCGAACAAACGAGTCCCCAAGCCAATTCTGCCGGGACGTCCGAGTCGACAACTTCCGGCGAGAGCGCCGTGTCGCGCCCCCCTCTACCGACCTCGCTGAAGAACACAGTGGTGTCGACTGCCGACACCACTGTGAGTACGCCGGACAGCGCTTATGACGTTTTGGAAATCGGCACCGGCCGTTCCTTTGCATGTGCATTGTTGCGCGACAGAACCGTGTCGTGCTGGGGAGACAACTATTTCGGTGAACTCGGGTCGATCGACCTGCGGGTCGAAAGTGACGACTTAGCTGACGCACGGTGTTTCAACAGTTTCAACGATGACCCCTCCTCGGGGTGCACATTTGCAACGATTGTTGAAGACAGGCAGACCACGAATGTCGTGACGAAATACATCACGCCCACACGTGAGCAGGCGAACCAGACCCTTGTTCGTCAGCGTGTTCCGGGAGTTTCCAATGCGAAGAAGCTGTACGTCGGCGAGCTTGGCGCATGTGCCGTCGGGATGACCGGCCGAGTGACATGTTGGGGCGCGTACGGGTTCCAAAAAAACTTCACGGTCCTGTCCCGTGAAGCGGCGAAGGTCGGGACCACCATCATTCGAATTCTTCCAACAGAGATCGGAGGTCTGTCAAACGTCGTCGATTTGGCACTCGGCAACCCGACGTGTGCCGTTCTGAGTTCCGGTCGCGTCACATGTTGGAAATCGGAAATTTTTGGAATATCAGCTCCGCGGGAGATTCCGGGAATCACCAATGCAGTGAGCATCACCGCATTGGGGGCGAACCGTGGCGTGACTCCGTTTTGCGCCGTTCTGCGAGATTCGACCGCGAGATGCTGGCCCGATCCAAAGGGACTATTGACCGCGAACGTGGGGCGCTCGCTCAGCGTCGCCATGGAATTGTTCGATGGTCAAGAAGTTCCCCGCAGTAAACCAATCCTCAGGTGTAAGTTGAATGGCCTCACCTGCGAGGAGCGGGTTTACACCTACGGACGCCGATCGATCGACTGTTCCGC
>JBJTYJ010000268.1:0-6692 GCA_046082705.1 Actinomycetota bacterium
TTGCGATTGCTCGCGAGAACGGAGGTGCCTGTGGGTTTCATGGGTTGTTCCTGGGGAATGTGGAATTCAGTGAATACCCAATGCGGCAATATCCACCGCGGCGCGACGACAAATGTCGGCCAGTTCCGCCATGCGGTCTGCGCCCAAACGCGTGGACGGCCCCTGGATTCCGAGAGCAAACGTCGTCGACGAAGCCCTGGGACCGAGCACCGGAACGGCAACTCCGTTGGCGCCGTCGTAACGCTCGCCTTCGTTCGTCGCATAACCGCGTTGGCGCACGGCGTCGAGTTCGCGCACCATCGCTGCATGTGTCGTGATGGTGCGGTCGGTGAAGCGCGCAAGTTCTCCGAGTTGTGCGACTAGTTCCTTGGCCGGAGTTGCCGAGAAGGCGAGAAGCGCCTTGCCCATTGCCGATGCATGCAGGAACAGTTCCTTGCCGGCGAGATGATCGACGCGTAACGGCTGGGGTGAGTGTTCCTGCAAGACCACAAGCGCCGTCGTGCCGTGCAACGTCGCAAGGCTGACCGATTCATCGGTTTGGCGACACAGCGCGCGAAGAATCGGTACGGCGCGTTCGAGGCCGGCCGACGACAGGTACCCCTGGCCCAGCACGCCGGCGAACGGGCCGAGGCGATAGCGCTCGGTTGCGGTGTCTTGTTCGACGAGGTGCTCGGTGGTGAGCGCACGAAGAATGCGGTGCGTCGTGCTGGGGGAGAGGCCCGTGGTCTTGGCGATCACGGCAAGTGGCAGGCCGTCGCCTGGCTGTGAACCGTCGGCGTGTGGCTCGGCAAGGGTGCGAAGGATGGCAGTAGCCCGGGCCACCGACTGGACGCCACCGGGCTCTGCTGCCATGAGCCCATGTTGGCAAACCCCATTGAGTGACAAAACTTGACTGAGTGGGTCGTATTTTGGTGGAATAGAATTCCGAAATACGGAACAACCATTGGAGACCCCCGTGATCACCCTGTCAAAAGCGACCGTTGTCTTTGGCGCACAGCCGATCCCCGTCCTTGACTCTGTGTCGCTTGTGGTCGAACAGGGGGAGTTCGTCTCAGTCGTCGGCGCCTCGGGCTGCGGCAAGTCGACCTTGCTGAACGTCATCGCCGGACTCGAGAAGCCGAATCAGGGAGTGGTGGAAGTCGAGAGTGCGCCGTCATTGATTTTTCAGGACCCTGCTCTGTTCGCATGGTTGTCGGCTCGCGAGAACGTTGCACTGGCACTGCACGACAAGGGGATGCGCCGCGCCGACCAACGCAGCGAGGCCGACAGATTGTTGCGGATGGTCGGTCTTGCCGGTGACGAAAACAAGCGACCCCACGAACTGTCGGGTGGAATGCGCCAGCGAGTCGCCATTGCGCGGGCCATTGCCCGCGGATCACGCGTACTTTTGATGGATGAGCCGTTCTCGGCGCTCGACGCCATCACCCGCGACGTTTTGCACGACGAATTGGTCACTCTCTGGAAGGAACATGGTCTGACCATCGTGTTCGTGACCCACAACGTCCGCGAGGCCGTGACACTCGGCCAAAGAGTGATGTTGATGGCGGCACGACCCGGGCGAGTGGTTGCCGAGTGGCACATTGACGAGGCCTATCCGCGCGATCCTTCGTCGAATTTTGTGCACGGGCTCGAACGTGAAATAACCGCAGCGCTGAAGAAGGAAGTGGTCGGTGTCTAGATTTCGTTCCTTCGTGACGGCAGTGAGGCCGTTCGTCTTTGGTATGGGTGCTGTCGTCACCGTGTGGCAGGCGATTGTCTGGGCAAAGTTGAAGCCCACGTCGGAGATCCCCTCGCCGGCGATGGTCGCTGACGCTCTCGGTGGTCTGTGGTCCGACGGTGTCCTGCTGTCGTCGATGTGGAACAGCCTTCACCGCGGAGTCTTGGGATTCCTCATGTCGATCCTCGTCGCGACGCCCCTCGGGTTATTGGTGGCGTTGGTGCGTCCGGTGCGTTCATTCGTTCGCCCTGTTCTCAGCGCGTTGCAGCAACTGCCTTCTGTGTCGTGGGTGCCGATTTCGATCGTCTTGTTCGGAACGACTTCGACGACCGTCTACGCGATCATCCTCCTCGGCGCCGTGCCGTCGATTGCGAACTCTCTTGTCAGCGGAGTCGACCTCATTCCGCCCACGCAATTGCGAGCAGCAAAAATGCTCGGTCTCGGCGGGGTTCGCAATGTTCGTCGCGTCGTGTTGCCCGCTGCGATGCCCGGTTATCTCACGGGCCTCGAACAGGGATGGGCCTTCGCGTGGCGTTCGTTGATGGCGGCGGAACTGATTGCGTCGACCGGCGATCTTGGCTCGGGACTCGGCAACATCCTCACCGAGGGTCGCAATTCTCAGAACATGTCGCTGATGCTCGCCGGTGTTGCTCTCGTTCTTGCGTGCGGACTCCTCGTCGAGAAGGCTGGCTTTTCGCCATTGCGGCACCGGGTTCTGTCGGCACGTGGTCTCGCCGTTGCCTGACTCGCGTCGGTAGATTCCTCGACGTGGCGTTTGCATCGAAGTTGACGGTTCCCGAAACCGAACTGCGTGCGATGCACGAACATGCGCTTGCGGGTTACCCGTACGAGGCGTGTGGCTTGTTGGTGGGCCATCCCGACAGGGCGGAGGTGGTGCGATTCGTTCCGTGTACGAACGCGGCGAACAGTGCGCGGGTGTACACGATCGACCCGAAGGAACATCTGCGTGCCGAGTTGGCTGCCGAGGCCGACGGTCTGGAAATCATCGGAGTGATGCACAGCCATACGCACAGCGAGGCGTATCCCAGCCCAACCGACGTGGCCCAGGCGCCCGACCCAGGCTGGCACTATCTCATCGTCACCTTGGTCCGGGACGTGCCCGAGGCGCGCAGTTTCCGCATCGACCAGGCGGCTGTGGAGGGCTCGCAGATCACCGAAGAGGACATCTCGACGGTCTATTGGCTTGCCTGAGCAAGCTCGGCCGATATTCAGTACAATTCCGACAGAATTAGTCACGTTTTGGTTTCCAGTGAATCAAGACCCGGAGCGCCGGAAGGAGGCTGAGCATGACCGCGACCCGTCTGAATCTGGTGAACGACAGCGTGCTCGACCTCATCGGCAACACCCCGATGGTGGACGTCAGCGTGTTGTCGCCCAAGCCGTCGGTGCGCTTGGTGGCCAAGCTCGAGAACCAGAACCCCTTCGGCTCGGTGAAAGACCGCATCGCCAAGGCGATGATCGAGGCAGCCGAAAAAGACGGTCGTCTGCAGCCCGGCCAGCGCATTCTCGAGCCGTCATCGGGCAACACCGGCATCGCACTCGCCGCAATCGCGCAGATCAAGGGTTACCCGATCACCATCCTCATGCCGACCAGCGTGTCGGTCGAGCGTCGCCAGATGCTGCAGATCTTCGGTGCCGACATCGTTCTCACCCCGGGTGAAGAGGGTTCGAACGGAGCGGTGCGTCGTGCGCAAGAGATGGCCGAAAAGCACCCCGAGTGGTGCTTCCTCTATCAATACGGCAACGACGCCAACCCGCGTGCCCACTACGAGACCACGGGACCCGAGGTGTTGCGCGACTGCCCCGAGATCACGCACTTCGTCGCTGGTCTCGGCACGTCGGGAACGTTGATGGGGACGGGTCGCTACCTGCGCGAACACAAGCCCGAGGTGAAGATCATCGCCATCGAGCCGCCCCTCGGTGAGCGCGTCGAAGGACTGCGCAACCTCGAAGACGGCTACATCCCGCCGGTGTTCGAGAACTGGAACGGATTCGAACTGCTCGACCGCAAGCGCGTCGTGCGCCCGCGCGAGAGCATCGAGTGGACGCGTCGTCTCGTGTCGCAGACCGGCATCTTCGCCGGCTTGTCGTCGGGTGCGTCGCTGGCCGGTGCCATCAAGGTGGCGAACGAAATCGACGAGGGAACCATCGTTTTCATCGTCTGCGACGGCGGTTGGAAGTACCTGTCGACCGGCGCCTACACCGACGACCTCGACGTGGCCGAAGCCGCCGCCGAGAAGATCATCTACTTCTAACCCGCAACCAGCACCACGAGGCCGGCGACGGCAACGCAGGCCGCGATGATGCGCCGCCGCGCGTGGGGCTCTTTCAGTGCGACTGCTCCGACGATTGCCGCGATCACGACGCTCGATTCGCGCAGGGCGGTGACGTAGCCGACCGATGCACGTTGCACCGCGACGAGAACCATCCAATAGGTGAGAACCGAGGCCGCGCCGGCGAGGGCGAAGCAGTGCCAGCGCGCGCGGAGTGCGGCAACCATCGATTCGCGGCGACCAATGACAAGACCGTGTGCGGTGGTAAAGACGGCACATGCAACGAACGTCGTGAGCGGGTAGAGGTTGCCGCCGGTGTCGCGCGATCCGTGGCTGTCGATCACCGAGTACACGCCGATGGTTGCGGCCACGGCAAGTGCCGCGCGCACGTGGGCGTTGTCCGCGGGTCCTGCGATCAACCAGAGACCCATTGCAGCGATGGCGATGCCCGCAACGTTCATCGCCGACAGCGAGTCGTCGAGCAACATGACGCCGCCGATTGCGGCGAGCACGGCGCCCGTGCCACGTGCGATGGGGTAAGTGACGGAGAAATCACCGAGGTCGTAGGCGCGTGCAAGGAACCAGACGTAGCCGACGTGGGTGATGCCGCTGAGTGCGGCCCACATCCAGGCCGATGTAGGCACGCCACCGAGTGCAACGACGAGAACTGCACACCCCACGCCGGCGACGAAAAATTGACCCCACAGTGCGTGCCACCGGTCGCCGCTCTGCTTGATGGCAAGGTTCCATCCTGCGTGCAAAAAGGCCGCTCCGATTGCGAGAAGAGTGGCCCCGAGCACGTGCTCAACGTACTCGCGACGGCAAGCCCATAGTCTGCAGGGTGATGGTGCAGCCGATCGGAATGTTCGACTCCGGCTTCGGAGGTCTCACCGTGGCGCGCGCGGTCATCGACTTGTTGCCCTCGGAGGACCTTGTCTACATCGGCGACACCGAGCGCTATCCGTACGGCAACAAGCCGGCCACCGAGGTGCAGCGCTATGCGCACGAAATTGCGACGAGCCTCGTGAACGACTTCGACGTGAAGATGATCGTGGTCGCGTGCAACACCGCGGCATCGGTGGCACTCGACCAGCTGAAAGCGACGTTGCCCGTTCCGGTCGTCAGCGTCATCGAGCCCGGTGCGCGGGCGCTGGTGCTGGCCACACGTATCGGCCGCGCGGGCGTCATCGGCACGGTCGGCACAATCGAGTCTGGTGCCTACGACAAGGCCGTGGCCGAGGTCGATGCGTCGGTCGACCTCGTATCGGCCGCATGCCCGGGGCTCGTTGAGTTCGTCGAGCGTGGCCAAACGACGGGAACCGAGGTGCGCGTGCTCACCGAGCGCCTGCTCGCACCCGTCTCGTCGGCGGGGGTCGACACCTTGTTGTTGGGCTGCACGCACTACCCGTATCTCGCGCGCGTCATCGGCGACGTGATGGGTCCCGACGTGGTGTTGGTGTCGTCGGCCGACGAAACCGCATTTGCGGTGCGGTCGATGCTGGCCTCCAGCGGAATGGCCGAATCGTCGGATCGATCGGGCGAACATCGCTTCTTTTCGTCGGGTGATCCCGAGTGGTTCGCGCAGCTCGGCAGCCGCTTGTTCGGTCCCGAGCTCTCCGATGCACAATCATGGTCGGCATGACACGACCCGACGGCAGACATCCCAACGAATTGCGACCGCTCTCATTCGAACGCGACTACACGGAAATGGCCGCGGGTTCGGTGCTCGTGTCGTTCGGTCGCACGCGCGTGTTGTGCACCGCGTCGATTGACGAAGACGTGCCGCGCTGGATGAAGGGCAGCGGCAAGGGTTGGGTCACCGCCGAATACAGCATGTTGCCGGGCTCGTCGCCCGAGCGCGTCGATCGCGAGGCCGCGAAGGGCAAACAGAGCGGACGCACGGTCGAGATCCAGCGACTGATCGGTCGGTCGCTGCGGGCCGCGTGCGACATGACATTGCTCGGCGAGCGCCAAGTGGTCGTCGACTGCGACGTGTTGCAGGCCGACGGCGGCACGCGAACGGCCAGCATCTGCGGCGGGTTCATGGCGCTGCACGATGCGCTCACTCGTTTGGTGCAGAACGGTTCGATCAAGAAGCATCCGTTGCACTCGCAGTGCGCAGCCATCAGCGTGGGCATTCACAACGGCACGCCGATTCTCGACCTGCCCTACGTCGAGGACAGCTCGGCCGAAGTCGACATGAACGTGGTCATGCTGCAGCCGGTTGCCGGCGGCGAAGCACGCTTCGTCGAGGTGCAGGGCACGGCCGAGGGCCAGGCTTTTGCGCGTTCGGAACTCGACACGTTGCTCGAGCTTGCTTCGCACGGTCTCGGCAAGATTTTCGATGCGCAGCGGGGCGTCTTGTTGACTCCGCCGGTGCAGCGTTCGCTTGGTCGCTGATCACGCAATCGTGATCAAGCCACGCGAACTCGTTTGCGCAACGGCGAATCCGGGAAAGGTTGCCGAGATCGCGGGTTTGTTGCCCGATGGTTGGACCTTGTTGCCGCGACCCGATTCGGTCGGTGACGTCGTCGAAGACGCGGGGACTCTGGTTGGCAATGCGCGACTGAAAGCGCGGGCGATTCTCAATGCAACGGGCAAACCGGCCGTCGCCGACGACACGGGGTTGGAAGTTGCCGCACTTGGTGGCGCGCCCGGTGTCGACACGGCGGTCTATGCAG
>JBJTYJ010000269.1:0-2827 GCA_046082705.1 Actinomycetota bacterium
TCCGCATCATCGATTGTGCCAAGCGCATTGGTGATGGCGATTGCGTTCTCGAACGCCTTCTTCGTCATGATGTCGCGCGGACGCAACCCGAGGCGCAGCATGTTGACGACCGTCTCACCCGCACGGCGCGCATCATCGTCACGACGCGGATCGATGGCGGGTGGCGAAGCGGTGCCGAGCAGGCTCATGCCCAACGCCTCGGCGATCGACGACATCGTGTTCGCGGTGAACATGCCTCCGCAGGCGCCTTCACCCGGGCACGCGTGTTCTTCGATGGCCTTCAGCTCCGCATCGTCGATGGTGCCGAGCGCGTGCGCACCAACGGCTTCGAACACGCTCGTGATGTCGAGTGCCTTGCCGTGCAATTGGCCGGGCATGATCGAGCCGTTGTAAACGAACACCGACGGAAGATTGAGCCGTGCCGCGGCCATCAGCATCGATGGAATGCTTTTGTCACATCCGGCCAAGCCGACGAAGCCGTCGAAACGTTCGGCGTGCACCACGGTCTCAACCGAGTCGGTGATCACTTCACGGCTGACGAGTGATGCACGCATTCCTTCGTGGCCCATCGAGATGCCGTCACTGACGGTGATGGTGCCGAATTCGAGCGCGACGCCGCCCGCTTCTTGAACACCCAACTTGGCGTGCTGGGCAAGCTTGCGCAACGTCATGTTGCACGGCGTGACTTCATTCCATGCGGAGGCGATGCCGATTTGAGGTTTGTCCCAGTCTCCATCACCCAGACCAACGGCACGGAGCATCGCCCGTGCGGGTGCCTTTTGGGGGCCGTCGGTGACGTCGCGGCTGCGCGGTTTGATGTCGACTGGTGTGCCGTCAGATGTGGTGGACATGCGGCAAGGCTATTCGGCAGCACCGACTTCAGACGTCGGCGGGCACCTTTTCGACGTCAGAAGTTTTTGTCGCCGGTTGGGTACGGCCACCGCGCAGGAAGAAGTAGCTGACCGGAATCAGGTACGCGAAGTACGCGATCAGGCGAATGTTTTCGGTTTCCTTGTGCCACCCGAAGAAACCCTTCATGAAGTCGTAGAACGTTCCCGAGCTCCATGCGCCGGAGGTGATCGTCCACGCCGGCTCGAAGAACCAACCCGACTCCCAGCCGAACAGTTCGCGGTACTCGTGGAAGAACTTGCCGAAGAGCCCGGCGGCAAAGAGGATCAACAACACGCCGGTGACGTTGAAGAACGTCCGCAGGTTGAGCCAGTTTCCACCCGCGTAAACAAGGCGGCCCAGGGCCGCTGCAACGACGAGGCCCAACAGACCACCCACGACGACGCTCGTGCCGCTCGACGAAGACGTCTCGGCCGAGATGAGAAAGAGAACCGTCTCGAGGCCTTCGCGGAGAACTGCAACGAAGGCAATTGCCGCGAGTGCGCGATCGGTCGTCGCCGCGTCGACCTGAGCCCGCAGTACGGCACCCATGCTGCGCGCATGCTTGCGCATCCAAAAGATCATCCAGGTGAGCACGGACGCTGCGGTGATGGCGATCGTCCCCTCGATGAACTGCTCGGGCTTGCCCTCGAACTCGCCGACGAATGCGTGGAAAGCCACGCCGCCGACGACGCACAGTCCCGCTGCCAGCGCTGCGCCCTTCCAGATGGTCACGATTTCCGAGCTGCGACCGCTCTTGACCAAATAGGCCGCCAGAATGGCCAAAACAAGGGCCACTTCAAGGCCTTCGCGTAATGTGATGAGGAAACTTGCACCCACTGGGGACCTCCGGAGGATGGGGCTGTAAGGAATACCTAACGCATGTTAGGGGCCCCAAACACCATGTGTCAACCCGCGGACTCAAGAATTTCGCTGGTCAGCCACGCCCCCCGAAGCCAAAGAGCTGGCTACCGACCTTGCGCATCTGAATTTCC
The DNA here is from genome assembly GCA_046082705.1 of Actinomycetota bacterium. GTDB lineage: Bacteria > Actinomycetota > Acidimicrobiia > Acidimicrobiales > Ilumatobacteraceae > F1-20-MAGs119. The sequence continues at coordinate 1,884 of JBJTYJ010000269.1, forward strand.
TCGCTGCCCTCAGTGATGCGGTACCGGCGATGGTGTCGGTAGATGTGCTCGAAAGGCATGTGGCGCGAGTAGCCGACACCGCCACAGGTCTGCATCGCGCGATCGGCGGCGTCGCACGCCAGACGGTTGGCGCGGTAGTTGCACATCGCGACGAGGTGCGTGACCTCCATGTGATGCTTGTTGTCGAGCGACCACGCCGTGTAGCGCACCAATTGGCGCAACATGGCGGCCTCGGTGTGCAGTTCGACGAGTGGGAATTGAATGCCTTGGTTGGTCGACAGTTTCTTGCCCCACGTCACACGCGAATTCGAGTACTTCACGGCCTCGTTGATGCAGAACTGCGCGGCGCCGAGCGACGATGCAGCCTGGCGGATGCGGTTCTCGTGGACGAAGTGCTGGGCAAGTTCCAAACCGTGGTCGACGCGCCCGAACACCGCATCAGCACCGACGCGAACGTCTTTCAGACTGACCTCGGCGTGGTCGGTCGGCATGTTGAACGTCCACCAAAAGAACTCGACCTTGAACCCGGGCGAGTTTGTCGGCACGAGGAACGCCGTGATGCCGATCGGGTCACCGGGCTTGCCGCTCGTGCGGGCGAAGATGATGTCGTGCGTGGCGTGGTGCAGGCCGCTGTTCCAGCGCTTCATGCCGTTCAGCACCCACTCGTCGCCGTCACGGAATGCGGTCGTCTCCATGTAGGTGGCGTCACTGCCGTGGTTCGGCTCGGTGAGACCGAACGCAAGACGACGCGTGCCGTCGAGGAACCCGGGCATCCACTGTGCCTTCTGTGCGTCGGTACCGAAGTCGCGCATCATGAGCACGGTCGGGAAGTTGCCGACGATGCTCGACTCGTTCTGCAGATCGTTGTGGAGGCCGAGACCCTTCGTTGCCAGGTGTTCGCGGATGATCGCCATCTCGAGGTTCGTCGCGCTGCGACCGCCGTA
>JBJTYJ010000270.1:0-15760 GCA_046082705.1 Actinomycetota bacterium
GGCCGGCCCAGGCGAGCGCGGCGAGTTCCTCGCCGACCGTGCGAGGGTCGAACTTCGTGCCGCGCTGGATGAGGTGACGCGATGCGCCCTCGCTCATTCCGATCAAGGCGTGGGCGATGATGCGCTGTTGTTCGGGGTCGACGTCGGCGTCGATGAGCGGAGCGATCATCTCGGCGGTGGTCTTTTCGATGCGTGCGGATACCGCCGCAAACTCTTCGTCGCGACGGGTGCCGCTGCCGAAGAGCAACATGAACGCATCGGGGTCGTCCATCACCCATTGGAAATAGGCGACCATTCCCGCGGTGGTCTTTTCACGACCCGATGCCGCGCCCTGTGTGGCGGCATGGATTGCGTCGATCATTTTTTCACCGACTGCCTCGAGCGCGGCGGCGAACAGTGCGCGCTTCGAGTCGAAGTGTTGGTAGAGCACCGGCTTGGTGACGCCTGCCGCGTCGGCGACGTCGTTCATCGACGAGTTGTGGAAGCCCTTGTGCGCGAAAACCTTGAGCGCCACGCCGAGCAGTTGCTCGCGGCGCTCGCTTCCGGTGAGTCGTGCGGACGTCATGCTCATCTGCCGGCCGCCTGTTCGCGTTCGCGGTCTTCGCGTTCGGCGGCTTTCACTGCGTAGCCGAGCACGATCGAAGGTGCGAGAAGAATCGACCCCGCAACGAGACCGAAGGTCATGATGCCGACCATCGTCGAGTTGAACCCGAGGGCAAATGCAAAGACGAAGCAGGCGATCGTTGCTGCGTAGAGCAGGTAGCCGACACGATTGGCGAGAAGGGTGTACTTCGCGACCTGCGCACGGCGCTCGCGGACCGGGTCAACCGGCGAAGAGGGGGAGGGGTTCCCGGAAGTCATACAGTCATGCTGATGGTAGGGCTGAACGGGGAAAAAGGTCCCAGCGGAGACGGTGGCGGTCCGGTCACCCTTGATTGGCAGGGCCCGCACGTTGCGGTGATCACGATTCGACGTCCGCACAGACGAAATGCCGTGGATCTCGAGACGTTGAGAACGATCGTTTCCCACCAACGTGCGGTCGAGGGTGTGGCGCGGGTGGTCGTGTTGACGGGTGAGCCGCCAGCCTTCTGCGCGGGTGCCGACCTGACGGGGGTCGAGGGGGATGACTTCGCGAATGCCCTCGGTGCGGCGTTGCGAGGTTTCACGACACTGCCGTGCATCACACTTGCCGCAGTCGACGGGCCGGCGATGGGTGCGGGAACGCAACTCGCCCTTGCGTGCGATCTGCGCATGGCGAGTGCCACCAGTCGTTTCGGCATTCCCGCCGCGAAGTTGGGCCTTGCGGTCGACCAGTGGACGATCGAACGTGCGAGCCACGAGTTTGGTTGGGCCATCGCACGGCACATGTTGCTCGGCACCGGCGTGTACTCGGCCGAGCAGTTGTTCGTGCAAGGGGGCGTGCATCGTTTGGGCGGTCTCGCCGATGCCCTCGAGTGGGCCGAGGAACTCGCCGCGCTAGCGCCGATCACGATTCAGGCCCACAAGCGTGGTCTCGAAGCCGTTGCCGAGCGCATCGTCGTCGATGCGCGGTTCGACGAGTTGCGCGCACAAGCGTGGGCCAGCGAAGACGCGCTCGAGGGCCCGAAGGCCTTCTTGGAGAAGCGTCCGCCACGTTTCAACGGTCGCTGAAGTCTGCGATTCAGGTGCTGGCGGGCAGCAGCATGTTGATGAAGTGGTACCAGTAGAACAACGTGACGAAAAAGGCAACGCGGCCGCTGCCCACGACATCAGTCGTGCTCGCGAGTCGCGGCGGCCGCGTGAATGCAACGAGCGACGCAGGAAGTGCGTCGAGATTGAAATGGCCACAAGCAACAATCCGAGAAGAATCGCACGGAACACGGCACCCGTGTCGGAGAACCATCCATCGAGTTCGATCACATCTTCCGTTGGATCGACCACCGGCGTGGAGGTCGGTGGAACCGTTGTGGTGGGAACACTTGTTGTCGGTGACGCAGAGGAGGCCGGCGGATTGGTGGTCGGCGATGTCGACGTCGGTGCGATGGGTTCGGACGACGAGAGTTAGGCGACGACGATCAGGCGCTTTGCAGTACTCCAACGCGGATGACACGTGATGAGGGTGAGGAGCGAGCGGTTCTTCTGCGGTCGCAAAACATCGGTCTGGTTGGGGCTGACGATTCGCACATCGCTCACCGTGTAGGTAAAGCGACCATTGCGGGTCGCCACACGAACGTCGTCGCCGATCCTCACGTCATCGAGGTCGGCGAATGGCGCGCCGTAACTGGTGCGGTGCCCGGCGATGGCGCTGTTCCCGGCTTCGCCCGGTAACGCGGTTCCCGAGATGTGTCCGGGCTCGTGGCGCAAGGCCGAGACGGTGGCACCGTTCACGACAATGTCGGCGACGCTGGCCGATGGGATCTCGAGCAGTGCGAGGGCGGAGTTCGGCCGGCTCGGCGCGTCGACCCGTGGGATCGTCGTGCCGCCCTCCTGGATTGCTGTGCCTGTCGTCGTTGGGGGAGAAGCAATCAGCGTCGCGAACTCATCACGCAGGCGGTTTTGGGCGCGACTTTGCTCGAGGCCGGTGCCCCACAGTTGGTAGGCGACGAGACCGAGCAACAGCAATCCGGCGGTGATGAAGGTGCGGCCGACGACACCGAGCACGACGTCGACACGTCGGCGCGCGCGTTCCTTCATGGCGATTGACGCTAGTGGGTCGACGTGCCGTTGGGTCTGTAGCGTCTGACCGGTGAGCGAGACATCCGTCGTCGATGTGCGTGACGCAGTCGTTCTACTTGGTTCGTTCCCCGCACTCGCTGAGGCGACGCTGACCATCGAACGCGGTGAACTCGTGGTGGTGCAAGGCGCGAACGGCGCGGGCAAGACCACGTTGTTGCGGCTCTGCGCAGGATTGCTTCCGTTGGCGCGTGGAAGCGCGCGCGTGATGGGCCACGACGTGGGTCGCGACCGTGCCGCTGTTCGTGCGAGCGTCGGATTCCTCGGTCATGCAAACGGGTTGTACCTCGATCTCACCGCCGGCGAGAACCTGTCGTTCTGGGGCGACGTCGTCGGTGCACACCGCGCGGAGGTGGAGTCGGCTGCGCAGCGGATGGGTTTGAGTGATCGCCTGTTGTCGACCCAGGTCGGACGATTGTCCGCGGGACAGAAGCGTCGTACCGCACTTGCGATCATGGCGGTGCGCAGGGCAACGCTCTGGTTGCTCGATGAACCACACGCGGGCCTCGATGCCGCGGGTCGCGACGAGATCGATGCGCTACTGCGCGACGCAGTTGCAGCCGGTGCGACGGTTGTCGTTGCGTCGCACGAACTCGAGCGCTCGGCCTCTCTTGCGACACGTCGGATCGAGGTCGTCGGTGGACGCATCGTCGAATCGGGTGGTCGAGAATGAGCACGTCGCGTGTCGTCGGCATTGCACGCGCCGTTGCGGCGAAGGATCTGCGCATCGAATGGCGCAGCCGGGTGATGACGAACCAGGTGCTGCCTTTCGCCGCGATCGTGATGGTGCTTTTTGCATTCGCACTCGACAATGACGGAATTCTCCAACGGGTTGCTCCCGGCCTCGTTTGGATGGCGACGCTGTTCACCTCGCTTGTAGTCGTGCAGCGGTCATTCGCCGTCGAGTCAGCCGACTCCGCCATCGACGCCCTTCGTCTCGCAGGAGTGCCGTCCCAAGGCATGTATCTCGGCAAGGTTGCCGCCCTCGTCGTGCAGTTGGTCGTCTTCGAAACCGTGCTCGCCGTGCTCGCACTGATCTTGTACAGGGTCAACGTCGACCTGCACGGCGCTGTGCTGCTGGTCACAACCTGCGTGCTTGGTTCACTCGGCATCGCCGCGCTCGCGGCCGTGTACGGAGGGCTCAGCGTTGCCGGCCGCGGCCGCGAAACGCTGTTGCCACTGTTGCTGTTGCCTGCGGTTGCTCCGGTGTTGATCGGAGCAACACGGGCGACCGAGTCGGCCTTCGGGTCGGACGGTGCGCGCGTCGCCGAAGGCTGGCCGTGGGTCGGTCTTTTGGCCGTGTTTGGCGCGATCTTCCTGTTTGGTGGAACACTGGGGTTCGGCCCCCTCACCGACGAGTAGCCGACTTCGACATGTCAAACGCAACGACGAGCGTCCCCCCGCCGACACGCACGGCCGCGACGCGCAACCTCGGCCTGATCGCCATCGTGGGCTCGATCATTCTTGTGCTGCTCGGGCTTTTCTTCACCGCCGAAGACATCGACCAGGGAAGCAGCGTTCGCATCATGTACGTGCACGTGCCGACCGCTTGGGTTGCGTACCTCGCATTCGTGTTCACTGCGGTCTGCTCGGCGGGCCATCTGTGGGGCAAAAAGCATTCACTCAACCTCGACCGGCTTGCCGGTGCCTCGGCCGAAGTCGGCGTGATCTTCATGGGTGTGACACTCGTGACCGGCAGTCTCTGGGGCCGACTCTCGTGGGGCACGTATTGGCAGTGGGACCCACGTCTCACCACGACGGCATTCCTGTTCGTGACGTACGTCGGTTATCTCGCGGTTCGCGGCCTCGGCGGCACCCAACAACAGCGCGCCAAGCGCTCGGCGATCGTCGCTCTATTTGCCGTACTCGAGATTCCGCTCGTCCACTTCAGCGTCTTGTTGTGGCGATCCCTCCACCAAGAAGCGACGGTGCTGCGTCCGAACGGCGACGTGACGATGGACGGGCTCATGCTCTTCTCGCTGATCTTCGGTGTCGCCGTCTTCACCGTGATCTTCGCCTGGCTGGTTCTGCACCGCAATCGCGTCCTTGCACTCGTCGATGCCGTCGAACTGCGCGGCATCGATGCGGCGCTTGAGGCGCGTCGCGCCGAAGAGGTGCCGTCGTGAAACACGCCGACTTCATCGTCATCAGTTGGGTGCTTTCGTTCGTTCCCATCGCGCTCTACGCCTGGCGCAACGCGCGGCGGGCCCGCCAGCTCGATCCGTTCGTCGACAAGAGCGACAAGCCGTGGACCTGAGTCCGCGCGAACCCGGGGTCGGTGCCGCGGCGCCGGTGCGTTCGCGTTCGGCGAGGCGCCGCTGGGTGTCGATGGGAATCCTTGCCGCGGTCATCGTGGCCGGTGGAGTCGTCGTAACCCAGTTCCTCTCGTCGGCGATCGACTACTACTGCAACGTCGACGAAGTCGGTGTGCGCGACGGCTGTGAAGCCGACCGACGGCTGCGCGTGCAGGGCACGGTCGAACAGGGCAGCATCAAACAGGCCGCCGGCACGACGACGTTTCTCATGTCGTTCAATGCGAAGGAGCTCGACGTTCGCTACGACGGCGATCCGGGCGGCGTCTTCCAGGAGTGCATTCCCGTCGTTGCACACGGTCGGCTCGTCAACGGCGTGTTTCTCAGTGACCGCATCGAGGTGAAGCACTCGAACACCTACGTCGCGAAGAACGAGGACCGGATGGACGAAGCCGAGGAAGCCGCCGATGCCTGCAGCCGTGTGGGCTAGCGGCGTCGCCGGCCCCGTCGGCCGCGGTGCCCTGCTCGTCGGAGTGGTGGCCGCGGCTTTTGGCGCGCTCGCCGCGATCACCGCTGCACGCGAGTCGTCGCGGGGCGAAGAGGCCCGCACGTCGCGGTTGGTGCCGCGGTTCGTTGGTCTTGCATTCCTCGCATCACTTGGCGCCATCGTCGCGATGGAGTGGGCGATGATCAGCCGTGACTTCTCCCTTCAGTACGTGCAGGACCACGGTTCGCGCTCGACGCCCGCTCTCTACAACTTCACCGCGGTGTGGAGTGCGCTCGAGGGGTCGATTCTTCTCTGGATCTTTGCCCTCGCCCTCTCGGCGGCACTCGTTGCATGGCGCTACCGCAGGCGGCTCAACGACGAACTGATCTCGTGGGCAATCGCCGTCATCTGCATCGTGATGGTGTTTTTCTTCATCCTCAGTTTCGGCCCGGCCAACCCGTTCGCAGAAGGCGCACCGGGGGTGAACGACGGACCGGGGCCGAACCCGCTTCTGCAGAACCACATCCTCGTGTTGTTCCATCCGCCGATCCTGTACTTGGGCTATGTCGGGTTCACCGTGCCGTTCGCGTTCGCAATTGCCGCACTGGTGACGGGTCGAGTCGGCGAGGGTTGGTTGATCGAGACACGACGCTGGACACTCTTTGCCTGGGGCTTTCTCACCGTTGGCATCATCCTCGGTGGCTGGTGGAGCTACGAAGTACTCGGTTGGTCGGGGGTGTGGGCGTGGGACCCCGTCGAGAACGCGAGTCTGCTTCCGTGGTTGACGGGTACCGCCTACATCCACTCGGTGCTGGTGCAAGAGCGCCGCGGAATGCTGCGCGTGTGGAACCTGTCGTTGCTGCTCGCCACGTTCAGTCTCACGATTCTCGGCACGTTCCTCACACGGTCGGGGGTGTTGAACAGTGTGCATGCGTTCAGCGAAAGCGACATTGGCACGTACCTGCTCGTCTTCTTCGGTCTCATCGTTCTCGTGTCGCTCGTACTCATCGGTTGGCGCGGTGACCAACTGCGTTCACCGGGGTCGATCGATTCTCCCGTGTCACGCGAAGGCGCATTTCTGGCGAACAATGTGCTCTTCAGCGTGTTCGCGTTCGTGGTGCTCCTTGGCACCGTATTTCCACTCATCATCGAAGCCCTGCAGGACCGACAGATCTCCGTGGCCGAACCGTTCTTCGATCGTCTGTCGACCCCGATCGGGATCGCGATGTTGGCACTCATGTGCATCGCCCCGGTGCTGCCGTGGCGCAAGGCGTCGACGGAACTTCTGCGCGACCGCTTGTTCTGGCCGGCTTGGTGCGGCATCGCCGCACTGGTTGCGGGCCTCGTCGCCGGTGCCGACGGACTCGCACCTTTGTTGGCTTTCACCCTCGGTGGTTTTTCGGGTGGTGCCGCACTGCGACAGGTCGTTCTGGCAACGCGACGTCAGGGCCTGCGCGGGCTCGTCGGTCGTGCGAACGGCGGCATGATCGTGCACCTCGGTGTCATCCTCATCGCGGTTGCGCTGTCGGCGTCGAATGCCTACACACGGTCGCAGGAACTGCGTCTCTCCGAAGGCGTGCCCGCATCGTTTGCCGGTCACACGTTCGAACTCGTCGGCTTCCGCGAGGAGAAGGATGATCGCAGTACGGCGGTCAAGGCTCTCGTGTCGGTCGACGGGGGAAAGGCCTACGCGCCGGCGATCACGAAGTTCCTCAACATGGGAATGAACGTCGGCACGCCGTCGGTGAAGACGACGTGGCGCTACGACATCTACCTCACCCTCGAACCACCGGTGAAAAAGGATTCGGGTGAGGCGCGCATCAAGGTCTTCGTGAAGCCGCTCATCATGTGGCTCTGGATTGGCGGCGGGCTGATGGCCCTCGGCACGGTTCTCGCAGCGTTTCCGGGGCGTCGTCGCCGACCAACCGACCCGACATCGGCCCCCGTTCCCGTCGAAGATCGGGCCTCGACGTGATGCCGCGTTTGTCGCGACGGCTCGCACCGGTCGTTGGCCTAGTCCTCGTCGCGTTCTTCGTCGTGCTCGCGGTTTCCAAACCCCGTGGTGAGGCCGATGTGGCCTCGCCGCTGATCGGCAATCCTGCTCCCGCGGTGCAGTCGACACTGGTGGGCGGCGGTGACTTCGATCTGTCGCGGCGCAAGGGGTCGTGGGTCGTGCTCAACTTCTTCAACTCGACTTGTGTGCCGTGTCGCAACGAGCATCCCGAACTCGTTGCATTCGACGAGGAGCAAGCGGGCCTCGACGACGGAGCCGAGCTGTTCACCGTCGTGAACGACGATACCGACGAAGCCGTATCGGCTTTCTTTGCCGAAAAGGGTGGCGAGTGGGACAAGATCCGCGACCCGGACGGCACGATCGCGGTTGCATTCGGAGTCGCAAAGGTTCCCGAGACCTGGGTGATCGACCCGTCGGGTTTCGTGCGCATGCGCGTGGCCGGTGAGGTGACCAATTCGTTCCTGTCGGGTCGCATCGCGGCGATGCGGGAGATGATTGATGGAGCCGGCTCGTGAACAGGCTCAAGGGAAGGCTGACGTGGGTGGCGATGGCCGTGCTGGCCGTCGGACTGTTGGCGTTCGGTGGAACACGTTCGTCGGGTCCGTCGACGCAGGAAGAGCGCATCGATGCGATTTCCAAGCGCCTCGCGTGTCCCACGTGCAACGGCGAAAGCATCTATGTCAGTCGTGCGTCTGCCGCAGAGTCGATTCGCAACGAGATCGCCCGCCAGGTTGCAGTGGGCCAGCGTGGCGACAACGAAATCGTCGCCTACATCGAGTCGCGTTTCCCGGGCAGCCTGTTGCTGCCTCCGGCCGAAGGTGTCGATTCCCTCGTCTGGGTGCTGCCCGTCGTTGCGCTCGTCTGCGGTTTCGGCGGTCTCGTCGTGGTGTTCCGCAGGTGGCAACGCGAGGGTGAGGCGCGTGCCAACCCGGGCGATGCGGACATCGTTGCCGCCGCACTGCGCGAACACGACGACCCGACTGACGGGCTGTGACGGTTACAAGAATGGACGACCTCGAGCGCCGCAACCTCGAAGAGCAGCGTGACTTTCTGCTCGCATCGCTGCGCGATCTCGAACGAGAACGCGCCGCGGGCGACGTTGATACGGCCGACTACGAGGCACTGCGCAGCAGTTACACGGCGCGGGCGGCCGAGATCATTCGACGCCTGCGGTCAGATGAAGCCGTTTCCGATTTCGCGGCTGTCGCGACGGACAACCGGAGGGTATCGCGGCGGCTCGTCGGGGTTCTCGCCGTCGTTGCCTTCGCGGTAGGCCTTGGTGTGTTCGTCGCCCGCCAGAGCGGCCAGCGTCTGCCGGGAGAAACTGCATCGGGCGGCATTGCCGACAGCAACGCGAACAAACTCGCCCAGGCACGGCAACTGAACTTCACCGACCCGATCACCGCGATCAACATCTACAGCGACGTTCTGAAGGTCGACCCCGACAACGTCGAGGCATTGACGTACAGGTCCTGGTTGCTCGCCCTCACCGCGCGTGATGCCGAGCAGGCGGTGCGTGACGCAGCCGTGCAAACCGCGATTCTTGGTCTCGGTCGTGCGACGCTCCTCGACGACTCGTATCCCGACGCCCATTGTTTCCTCGGCATCGTCAGCTTCCGGTTTGCAAACGATCTCGCGACCGCGAAGTCCGAGCTGGCGAAGTGCCAGGCAACCGATCCGCCCGCACAGGTGAAGGGTTTCGTCGACGCAGTAGTTGCCGAAGTCGAAGCCGCTGGGTGAGAATCACCCCATGGGTTTCTTCGAACGCAACCGCGACGATGTCGTTGCAGCGGGCTACGACCCGTCCCGCTTGCCCCCGGGGCAGTACCTCACCGATCGGTTTCCGGTTCTGCACGTCGGCGACGTGCCCGAGTACGCGCCGGGTGAGTGGAACATGCGGATCTTCGGAGAAGTCGACCGCGAATTCGGTCTCACGTTCGAGGAATTGACGGCACTGCCGAGCATCGAAGTCACCACCGACATCCATTGCGTCACCAAATGGTCGAAGTTCGACACGACATGGCGCGGCGTGCGCGTGCGTGATTTGTTCGAGCGCGCCGGACTGCGATCGACGGCCACCCATTTCGTCGGCCACGCCGAGTACGGCTACACCGCGAACCTTCCCCTCGCCGACGTGTTGCGCGACGACTCACTGGTGGTGTGGGAATACGACGGCGAGGCGATCGAACCGATTCATGGAGGTCCGGTACGTCTGCTCGTTCCACACCTGTACTTCTGGAATTCGCCGAAGTGGCTGCGCGGTATCGAAGCCCGCGTCGGTGACGTTGCCGGCTTCTGGGAGCGCAACGGCTACCACATGTATGGCGATCCGTTCCGCGAGCAGCGGTTCTGGGGCGACTAAACGGTCGTTGCGCAGAAGGTGTCGCCCTGCGGGAGCGACGCCTGTAGTTCGGGGCTCGTGTCGCCGTACAGCGCGCCGAGCATGCCCTTCACCATTCCACGGTCGACGGCACAGATGACGGGGTGTTCGATCGCGACGTCGCCGAACGGACAGTGGTTGTTCACGATGCGCAGTTGGTTGTTGCGCTGGTCGGCGTGTGCGGCAAAACCATGAGCGGTGAGCGCATCGGCAACCGCCTGCATCGCGGTGCGCAACGAACGTTGGCCGGATGCAAGATCGTCACCCACGAGACCGGCAGCGAGTGCACGGCCGTATTGTGCGCCGACTTCTTCCGCCATTGATTCGGCGCGGTCGCGCGGCAGATTTTCGAGAGCCTTGCCGAGGAGGCTGAGGACGAGGTCGTCGCTGCGCACTTGCGACTCGAGGGGTGACGGACCGATGGAGCGGTAGTGCTTCGAGGGTCGGCCGGCTCCGCCGCCGTGGGGCTTTTCGATGCTCGCCTCGACGTAGCCACCGGCGGCCAATTTGTCGAGGTGGTGTCGGGCGACGTTCGGATGAAGATCGAATTTCTCGGCGACCTGCGATGCGGTGACACCGGGGCTGTGTTCGCCCGTCGAGTTCTCGCGGACGAAGAGATAGACGGCGCGACGCGTGGGGTCGCCGAATGCGGAGGTGATTGCGGTCACCGTTGCGGTGAATGCACCCGACGACATGTTCATCTCAGCGGCCACGGGGGTATTCTACCTACCTCGATAGTGCAAATTAGTTACACCGTTCTCCTTAAAAAATCCATTCCCCTTCAAAAACAAGGACGACCATGGCAATCACAACCGACGCCGTCATCGATCTTCTTCGTCCCGTCGAAGACCCCGAATTGCACCGTTCGATTGTCGACCTGGGCATGGTGCGTGACGTCGTGATCGGCCGCAAGGGCGACGTTTCCTTGACGGTGGTTCTCACGGTTGCGGGTTGCCCGCTACGCAACGAAATCCAGACCCGTGTCAACACCGCGTTGACGACACACCCCGAGGTGTCGTCGGTGAAACTCGAGTTCGGCGTGATGAACGATGCCGAGCGCGAGAACGTGCGTCGCATGCTCCACGGCGACGCTGCATCGACCGCGGGAAGCGCGCAGGCCCACGGCCATGCCGAGGGTCGCATGATTCCGTTCTCGCAGCCGGGTTCGAAGACGCGGCCTCTCCTCATCTCGTCGGGAAAGGGTGGCGTCGGCAAGAGCAGCGTGACGACAAACCTCGCCGTCGCACTTGCCGCGCGTGGACATTCGGTGGGCATCGTCGACGCCGACATCTACGGCTATTCGATTCCCCGCATGTTGGGTGCCGACCGTGATCCAATCGTCATCGACCAGATGCTCGTACCGCCGGAGTCGTACGGCGTGCGTTGCATCTCGATCGGCTATTTCGTGCCCGAGGGTCAGGCCGTGATCTGGCGTGGCCCGATGTTGCACAAGGCGCTCGAACAGTTCCTCACCGACGTCTTCTGGGACGACCCCGACTTCCTTCTCATCGACATGCCGCCGGGCACCGGTGACATTGCTCTCAGCCTCAGTCAGTACCTGCCGCGCGGAGAGGTGTACGTCGTGACGACGCCGCAGCCGGCAGCGCAGAAGGTCGCCCGACTGTCGGCGGCAATGGCCGAGAAGGTGAATCTGCCGGTGCGCGGAATCATCGAGAACATGTCCTGGTTCACGGGCGACGACGGCAAGCGTTACGAAATCTTCGGGTCGGGTGGTGGCGAGGAACTCGCCAACGAACTCGATGTGCCCCTGCTGGCCCGCATTCCGCTGGTGCCGACGTTGCGCGAAGGCGGAGACGACGGTCGTCCGATCGCGGCGGTCGACCCCGACAGCGAGGCCGGTCGCGCGTTCCACACGCTTGCGGCGGAAATCGCGACGACGCTGCGCCCGAAGAAGATCTTCAACGCCGAACTGAAGATCTCCTGATCCACACAACAGGACTGCCCGTCGTTGGGCACCGCCTTATAGGGTGACGCCATGGAAATACGCATCGGTTTGAGCCAGGTCGGCCGTGAAGTCGTCGTCGAAGTGGCTGACGATGACGCCACGCGCGAACAACTGAAGGCGGCAGTCAGTGCCGCGATGGCCGGTGCAAGCGACACGTTGTGGCTGACCGACAAGAAGGGCCGCGAGGTTGCGCTTCCGGGTTCGAAGATCGCGTTCGTCGAGTTCGGCTCACCCGACAGTGCACGCAAGATCGGCTTCGGAGACTAGAACTGCGCTGCATCTCCGACCGCCGCCTGCTGTTCGTCACGGGCAAGGGAGGCGTCGGAAAGTCGACCGTCGCCGCGGCCACCGCTCTGTTGGCGGCGCGCCGTGGGAAGAAGACCCTGCTCGTCTCGATGGACGGCAAGGACCCAGTTTGTCCATCGCACCCGAACCTCACGTCGTCGGTGTATAGCACCGAAGAAGCGCTGCGCGAATACATCCGCCTGTACGTGCGGATACCGCTCGTCTCGCGGATCGGGGTGCTTGCGCAGACCCTCGACTTCGTTGCGGATGCGGCGCCGGGCGTGAAGGAAATCCTGGCGATCGGGAAGGTCTGCTACGAGGTGCGCGCCGATCACTTCGACCTCGTCGTTGTCGATGCCGAAAGTTCGGGTCACATTGCGAGCCAGCTCGCCACACCGCGCACGATTCGCTCGCTGGCACAGGTGGGTATGTTGCGCGAACAAACCGACTGGATGATCGAGATGCTCTCCGATGTCGCCGTCACCGCAGCGATACTGGTCACGACACCCGAAGAGAGCCCCGTCGACGAAACCCTTGACCTTGCCGAACGCATTCGTTCCGAGTCGCGCGTTGACGTGCCGCTCGTTGTCGTCAACCGCATGCCACCTTCGCCACCCCGTGGCACCGAAGCGGTGGCCCCACACATGACTGCAACGCTTGCTGCACGGCACGGTGTTGCAACGACGCAGGTGGGCCGTCTCGCATTCATCGATTCGGCTGACGTCGTACTCGTGCCACGTGCCGCACCCACCGACGACGTGGGAGTCGTCGATGCCGTCGCGGGGTTCCTCGACGACGAATTTGGTGAGACGCTGTGACCGCGACTCGTGTCATCGTCGTCACCGGCGCGGGTGGAGTGGGGAAGTCGACGTTCGCTGCAGCGTTGGCTGCACGTCACGCGGCTTCCGACGGCGCGCGGGTGCTCTTGATCACCGTCGACCCCGCGCGTCGACTCGCCTCGTCAATGGGTGTCGTCGCCAGGGGCAACGAGGTTGTCATGGTCGACGAGGGCGGTGCGCCGTTTTCGGTTTCGATGCTCGATACTCGGCTCGGCTGGGATGCACTCGTTCGACGCGTTGCACCCAGCACGGCCGTCGCGGAACGCGTGTTGTCGAACGGCTTGTACCGCAACATCACGGGACGATTCGTGAACAGCCACGATTACATCGCCGTCGAACGGTTGTGGGAAGTGACGCGTTCGGGTCTCTACGACGTCGTCATCGTCGACACTCCTCCGTCGCGCAGCGCGCTCAGCGTCATCGATGCAGCGGAACGGATGCGCGAGTTCTTCGCCAGCCGGCTTCTGCGTTGGCTCACCCTTCCGGCATCGAACCGCCTCGTCGCCGTCACGTCGCGGCCCTTCTTCGCGGTGGCCGATCGCGTCCTCGGATCACGCTTTCTCTCCGATGTCTCGGAGTTCTTTGCACTCTTCCGGCTGATGGAGCCGACCTTCACTGCACACGCGCGTGACGTCGAGGAGTTGTTGCGTGACGAGTCGACCCGGTTTCTCGTCGTCACAACCGCAGAACCCGCGCCTGCGGCCGAGGCAAGGTTCCTCGTCGACGAACTGGTGCGTCGCGGTCTGCATCTCTCGGGCATGGTCGTCAACCGAATGATCGACGATGAGACGAAGCGGGAGGCGACGACCCTCGCAGGTGCCGCGCACGCCGGTGATCTGGCGGCAGCCGTCGGTGAAATCCTGGCAACCGTCGAGCGTGAAGACGCCCTGTGCCGCGAAGTCACCGCGCGTCACGGATGTCCCGTTCAGCGTGTCGCCGAGGCCCGGCGGCCGGTGAACGACGTCGCCGCCGTGCGCGCGCTTGCCGGCAACCTGATGCCCTAGTTCGGGTGCCGGTCTCGGGCAGACTTCTTCCATGGCCACCCTCGGCGACTTCGCGCGCCAGCACACCGACCTCAGCAAAGAGGGGATCGGCCACCTGCAGAACCTCGTCTCGGAATGGGGCATGCTCGCCGACTTCTGCTTCGCAGACTTGCTGCTGTACCTGCCGACGAAGACCGACGAGTGGCTGGTCGCGGCGCACGTGCGTGCCGCCACCGGCCAGACGCTCTACATCGCCGACTTCGTCGGGTCGACCGTCGATGACGAACGTCGTCGCACTATCGAGTCGTCGTACCGCAGCGGCGACATCGAAGAAGGTGAGATCTCGGTCGACGATACCGAGGGAGCGGCACGGATGCTCGCCATTCCGGTGCGCCACGGAACCGGACCGATCGCCGTGCTTACACGTGAATGGTCGACACGTTCCGGCCGCCAGCCGGGTGAGCTCGAGCGTACGTATCTCGAGATCTTCAGCCGTTTCGCGGGGATGATCCGCGGTGGCCTGTTCCCGTTTCCCGGCCGCGTGGCCGACTCGAGTATTTCGCCGCGCGTGGGTGACGGCGTGCTCGTCATCGACGACGATGCGAAGGTGCGGTACGCGTCGCCGAACGCCGTTTCGGCGCTGCACCGTGTCGGAATCGGCTCGAACAGCGTCGGCCAAACCCTGTCGGAGCTCGGCTTCACCGACAGCGCGGTGCGGCAGGCGTTCGAACGCGGCGAACCCGTTGTCGAAGAGTTCGACCAAACCGCAGAGGTCACGTTGTTGGCGCGTTGCATGCCCCTCATTCACGACGATGAGAATGTTGGCGGTGAGGAAAAGCGTGTCACGGGTGCGGTGTTGTTGTTGCGTGACGTGTCGGAACTGCGTCGACGCGACCGGTTGATTCTCTCGAAGGATGCAACGATCCGCGAGATTCACCACCGGGTGAAGAACAACTTGCAGACGATCTCGTCGCTGTTGCGCCTGCAGGTACGACGACTCGACTCACCCGAGGCGAAGGCGGCCGTGGCTGAATCCGTACGTCGTATTCGCACGATCGCCCTCGTGCACGAAACACTCTCGCGCGAACCGGGCGACGACGTCACTTTCATCGAGATCGTGCGGCCACTTCTACGCCTCGTCGAGGACAGTCTGCAGTCGCCCGACCGCCCCGTCAGTTTCGTCGTCCATGGCGACGGCGGTCGAGTGCCGGCCACGGTTGCGACACCACTGTCGGTGGTGCTCACCGAATTGCTGCAAAACGCGGTCGACCACGGTTTTCGCGAGGGCCTCACGGGCAAGGGGAGTGTGGCCGTGCAACTGTCACAAGAGGCCGATGCCCACGATCACGTTGTTCTCTGTGTTCGCGTCATCGACAACGGCGCCGGACTTGCCCCCGACTTTGACATCACGAACGCGACAGGGCTCGGCCTGTCGATCGTGCGGACGCTCGTCACGACGGAGTTGGGCGGAACGATTGCAATGCGTCGAGCCACGCCCGACGACTACGATACCGACGACGCCGTGCAGTCGGCGGTCGACGCCGCGTCGGGACCCGGCACGGTCATCGAATTGCGCGTACCGCTGTCGGCCTAGCCGAAGTTTTGGGTCGCGCGGTTGCGTGCGGCGATTTGGCGGCGCAGCGCCCGGCGCTCTTCTTCAGAGGTTCCGCCCCAGACGCCGGAGTCTTGGTTCGTATCGATGGCGAACTGCAGGCACTCGATCTTGACGGTGCACTGGTTACAGGTTTCTTTCGCCTTGCTCAACTGCAGAAGGGCTTGGCCTGTGGAGCCGACCGGGAAGAACAACTCGGGGTCGGTGTCTCGGCACACTGCTTGCTGGCG
>JBJTYJ010000271.1:0-8026 GCA_046082705.1 Actinomycetota bacterium
CTGGTCCGCGTCGCGATGGTGATGCTCCGCGTGACCGCAAACCCTATGGCGAGCGCAGTGAGCGCAAGCCATACGGTGAGCGCAGCGAACGCAAGCCTTACGGTGATCGTCCGTCGAGTCCGCGTACTGGTGGCCCGCGTCGCGACGGCGAAGCTCCACGTGGACGTTCAGGTCCTCGAACCGGTGGTCCGCGTCGCGATGGCGATGCTCCGCGTGGGCGTTCAGGTCCGCGGCGCGATGATCGCAGCCGTGAGGTTCGAGAAGAGATCGTTGAACGTCCTCTGACGGCAGCTGAGAAGAAGGCGCGGGAAGTTCGTGCGCGCACCGGTGGTCGTCGTACGGAGGGCCATGGTGAGCCGACGTCGCCGCCGAAGCGTGAGCGAGTTGAGTGGGTCGATGAGGGTGCCGTACGTGGTACCGCGCGACGCGCGGTCAAGCGTGGTGGCGGGGGAGAGTCCGCACCTGCGCGTGTTCAGGGAATCCCTCGTGCCGATCGTCCGTTGCCCGGAACAGTGTCGCGTGAAGTTGAGCGTGGAGTAGGCGCTCGCGAATCGAAGTCGACTTCCGAGCGTTTACAGAAGGCCATCGACGCATTCGAACGCGAGCGTTATGCCGAAGCATCGAAGTTGCTGGTCGCTCTCAGTCGCCAGTTGCCGGGGATGGCCCTTGTTCACGAACTTGCGGGCCTGTGTGCCTACCGTCAGTCGAAGTGGCGCACGGTGGTCAACGAACTCGAAGCAGTTCGCGTTCTCGATGTGTCGCGTACGTCGGTGTTGCCAGTGCTTGCCGACGCGTACCGCGCTTTGCATCGCTGGGCAAAGGTCAACGCTCTCTGGCAGGAACTGAAGGGTCTCTCGCCGCACCCGGCCGTTCTCGCGGAAGGACGCATCGTCGTTGCGGGCGCCTTGGCCGACCAGGGGAAGATGGCCGAGGCAATCGAGCTGTTCAAGTCGGTGCTCGCGGTTCCCAAGCGCGTGCAGGAATATCACCTGCGCGAGTGGTACGTGGTTGCTGATTTGAACGACCGTGTCGGCAACGTGACCGACGCGCGACGAATGTTCGACCGTGTCGCGAAGTATGACCGGACGTTTGCCGACGTGGAAGATCGTCTGGCCCAACTGGGCGCACCGCGCTAGCGAACACCCTTCACGTAACGTCCTCGCATCGGTCTTGGTGACCCGTCTCTCCGCAGGTTGTGCCGTGCGGACACCGTTCATCTTCCCGCAAGGGGGTTCCCATGAATGTTGCAGTGATTGCAGGCCAGGTGCTGTCGAAGCCCAACGAGCGTCGTCTCGACACAGGTGAGTTCGCGACGGCGTTCGACGTCGTCACCGAGGGCGAGGAGGGCCGCCTCACGGTGCCCGTGAACTGGGTCACGACGGTTCGCGCACTCGTTGCCGAAGGCGACGAGGTGGTCGTGGTCGGCAAGGTCCGTCGCCGTCTCTTTCAGTCGTCGGGCCACGTTCAAAGCCGTACGGAGGTACTTGCCGAATCGGTCGTTGCCAGTCGGCGAAAGGTGGCCGTGCGCAAGGCCCTTGAGGCCGCGGCCGTCGCCATCAGCAATGGCTGACTGAGGCGGGCGTGCGTTGTCTCTTCGGCCGAAATCGCTCGTGACTAGTGTCTAATGGGCAAGGTTTGAGTCGCGCGGTTTGAGTCGCAAACGAGAAAGGTCGACGAGACGTGAACCCCTCCATCAACAAAAAGCAGTTGGCACGTATGCGCGAAGGGAAGGGGTTCATTGCGGCCCTCGACCAAAGTGGTGGCAGCACCCCGAAGGCGCTGCGCCTTTACGGCATCGAAGAATCCGAGTACTCGGGTGACGAGCAGATGTTCGACCTCATTCACGCCATGCGCACGCGCATGATCAAGAGCCCCGCGTTCGACGGCCGCCGCGTTCTTGGTGCGATTCTCTTTGAAGGAACGATGGACCGCGACATCGACGGAATCGGTGCGGCCGAGTTCTTGTGGACGAAGAAGCAGGTCGTCCCGATCTTGAAGGTCGACAAGGGTCTCGCCGACGAGGCCAACGGTGTGCAGATGATGAAGCCGATGCCCGACCTCGATGCGCTCCTGGCGCGGGGTGTCGCCAAGGGGATCTTCGGCACCAAGATGCGCTCGGTCATCAAGGAAGCCAACCCGACCGGCGTCAAGGCTGCCGTCGCCCAGCAGTTCGAGGTTGGTCGTCAGATCCTGCGTGCGGGTCTTGTGCCGATCATCGAGCACGAGGTCGACATCAACAGCCCGACCAAGGCGCAGGCCGAGGCTCTGTTGAAGACCGAGATCCTAGCCGAGCTGAACAAGTTGGCCGAGGGCCAAGAGGTCATGTTGAAGCTCACGCTTCCCGATGCCGACAATTTCTACGCCGAACTTGTCGCTCATCCGCGAGTGGTGCGGGTGGTTGCGTTGTCGGGTGGCTATTCGCGTGAAGAGTCGAACGCGAAGCTGTCGCGGAACAACGGCGTGATCGCCAGTTTCTCGCGCGCGTTGACCGAAGGTCTGTCGGCCAAGCAAAGCGAAGCCGACTTCAACAAGATGCTCGATGAAACCATCGAAGGCATCTACCGCGCGTCCATCACCTGATCTCAGCCCGCAAGCGGGCGAATGACAAGACCGGTGCGCAGTTTCGGCGTGAAGAACGTCGACTTCGGGGGCATCAGCAATCCTTCGTCCGCGGTGCGCCGAATCTCGGCAAGCGACACCGGTCGAATGAGAACCGCGCACTTGGCGTGGCCGGCGCGCAACGCTTCGAGGACTTCGCTGACGCCGTGCTGATAGGAGATGCCCACATCATCGAGCGAGGACCCCGCGGTTGTGATGGTGTGTTCGAGGCGTGCCGAATCGAGCGCGCGTACTGACCCGAGATCCGCGGCCCGTTCACGCCACAACGTGCCCGACCCGTTGGGTCGCACCAGGCAGATGCAGCCTTCGCTGTCCATCTGCGAAAGGGTTGTGGATGACACCTGTACGTCGGCAATCCGGTCGTAACAGGTGCCAAGGATCGCAGCCATGCGGTCTGCGTCGGCGTTCGTGACGAGACGATGGATGGCAGCGATGCTGAGTTGCTCGGCAACCAGTTCGGCGACGTAGGTGAGAGTTGTCTCCGCGGCGGGTGCGACTGTCGCTCCGGCCGCGCGGGTTTCGTCGCGGTAGGTGCGGGAGATGGCGTAGCGGTGGTGTCCGTCGGCAATGACCACCGGTTGCGATCCAACGGCACGCGAGATGGCCGCAATTCTCTCGGGGTCGGTGACGCGCTCGACGCGGTGTTCGACACCGTTCTCGTCGGTAAATGCACCGACGGGCTCACCCGGCTCGCGAAGTAGGTCGGAAAGGCCGGCACACAGCGACAGCCCCCACACCGGGGAGAGGTTGGTGAGCGTGGCGCGGGTCAGGTCGAGGCGGTCGGTTTTCGCCTTCGGAGTCGTGCGCTCGTGCGGCAACACACCACCTGCTCCTTCGTCCACGACTTCGAGAGCGCCGAGAACGCCGACCGTGGTGCGCTTGCGACCTACGTCGTCGGTGAAGGTCATTCGGTAGAGGGTGAAGGTGGGCGCAGCATCGACGACGAGTGACCCTTCGGCGCGCCACGCATTCAGTTCTCGGGCCGCCTTGTCGTAGCGACCCGGGCCGTCTTCTTCGAGAGGGACGTCGACATGGACGATGTTCCGCGGGTGGCGAGCCGCGTAAGCAGCGCGGTCGTCGGCACTGAGAACGTCGTAGGGCGGGGCCGAGAGGTCCCACAGGCCGTTGGCGGCGTCGCGGTAGCGCAACGCTGGAAAGGGTTCGAAACGAGGCACACTCTCAGGGTGGCAGATGCGCAGGCACGGGGCAAAACGTCCGATCCGGTGGGGGTTGTGTTCAGCGACCTCGATGGCGTGATTTGGCGTACGCACTCGGCCATCGAGGGTTCTGTTGAGGCCGTCGGTCGTTTGCAGACCGCGGGTTGGCGTGTCGTCTTTGTGACGAACAACGGCTCGGCCACGCCCGCCGAACAAGAGGCGAAGCTCGCAACTTTCGGCATCGAGGCCAAGGGGGATGTCGTCACGAGCGCGATGGCAGCGACGCTTTTGGTGCAGCCCGGTGAACGGGCCCTCGTTTGCGCCGGACCGGGTGTCCTCGAAGCGATGCGCAACCACGGCGTCGACGTGCTCGACGTCCACGACGTTCTCGAGGACGATGTGCTCAGTCGCGTCGGTGCGGCACCCGATGTCGACGTGGTGATCGTCGCCTTTCACAAGTCGTTCGGGTTCGATACTTTGCGCATCGGTACCGAATGCATGCTGAAAGGTGCGCGTCTCGTCGGCACCAATGATGACGCCACTTACCCGACAGCCGAAGGTGCGTGGCCCGGTGGCGGGTCGATGCTCGCGGCATTCGCCTACGCGGGTAGCCAACGACCAATCGTTGCGGGCAAACCATTCGAGCCGATGGCGCAATTGGCGCGTCGCCTGGTTCCGCGGGTCGAGGGTCGGGTCGAGGTCATGGTGGGCGACAGACCGAGCACCGACGGGGCCTTCGCGGCTGCGCTTGGCGTTCCCTATGCACAGGTGTGGTCGGGTGTTCTTGCGCCGTGCAGTGGGCCTGTCGACGGCGTGCGTTTCGACATGACGGGCGAGAACTTCGCCGAGATCGCCAGTCGCCTGTTGGGGAACTGATGGCGGCACGACGCGCGCTGCGCGACGAACTTGTGCGTCGGCATCTGCTCGATGCGGGCGAAGTCGATGCCGCGCTTGCTGCGAACCGCGTCCGCGTGAACGGGGCGGTGGTTGCGAACCCGGCAAGCCTTGTTGCTGCGGCGGATGCTGTGAGTGTCATCGACGAGCCGTCGCAATGGGTGTCGCGGGCCGGCGGGAAGTTGGACGGTGCGATCGCTGACTTTGGTCTCGTCGTCGAGGGCAGGTTCTGTGTCGATGCGGGCTCATCGACGGGTGGTTTCACCGATTGTCTGCTCCAGCGTGGGGCCGCGCACGTCGTAGCCGTCGATGTGGGGCGTGCCCAGTTGCACCACCGTCTGCTGACCGATGGTCGCGTCACGAGTTGGGAGTCGCGAAACATTGTCGATGTGGGTCGCACCGATCTTTCGGTCATCGATGGGTATGCCGATGGTTCGGGGCTGATCGTTGCCGACCTCAGCTTCACGTCGTCGGCCCGTTTGGCCGGGCATCTCGTCGACCTGGTTTCCGAGGGCGGCGATGTCGTCGTGATGGTGAAGCCACAGTTCGAGGCCCACCGCGACGAGGTTCCCGAAGGCGGTGTGGTGCATGACCCTGCGGTTCACGAGCGAGCAGTGGCCGTCGTCGTAGCCGCCCTGACAGCGGGCGGAGCCGAGGTTCGGGACACGGCCGAATCGCGGGTTCCGGGTGCCGACGGCAACCGTGAGTTCTTTGTGTGGGCCACGCGCCGCATCCATCGGACACAATGAGGGGCATGGCTGTGCCCGGCGAGATCACGTCACTTGGCCTCGTCGTCAATCCTGAACGCGACGACGCGACTGCTGCTGCATCCGCCGTGCGTTCGTGGGCCGCGCCCAACGGCGTGGTTGTCGTCGAGCCCAAGCCTGCCGAGAACGGTGCGTTCGCTGATGTCTCGTTTGCTGACGTCGATCTTGTGGTGTCGCTCGGTGGAGACGGCACGGTGCTGCGCGCGGTGCAGATGATCGGCGATGCGACGGCTCCGGTGTTGGGTGTCAATTGCGGCACGCTCGGCTATCTCACGACCATCGAACCCGACGAAGTGATCGATGTCCTCGACGAGTTGCACCGCGGGTCGATGCCGCGCGGTGGCACGGTCGACGAGCGCATGTTGTTGCGTGTTGCCGTGACGACCTCCGATGGTGTCGCGCACACACTGCGTGGGCTGAACGAAATGGTCGTGGAAAAAGTGGAGTCCGGGCACACGGTGCGTCTTGAAGTCGCGATCGACGACGACCACTTCGCCACCTATTCGGCCGATGGCCTGATCGTTGCCACACCCACCGGATCCACCGCCTATTCGCTGTCTGCACGTGGGCCGGTCGTGTCGCCTGCGCACCGTGCTCTTGTGGTTACCCCCGTGTCGCCGCACATGCTGTTCGACCGGGCACTGGTCCTCGACCCACGCCAAACCGTTCGCGTGACGGTGCGCGGCCATCGTGGTGTCAGCCTCGCCGTCGACGGACTGCGGTTCGTCGAGCTGAATCCGGGCGATGTGGTCGAGGTGACCGCCGACCCGCACGTGGCCCGGTTCCTTCAGGTGGGCAAGCGCGGATTTCATCAGATTCTTCGGGACAAGTTCGGCTTGGGAGACGACTAGTGCTGGCCGAGTTGCACATCCGCAATCTCGGTGTCATCGACTCGGTCACTCTTCAGTTCGGCAAGGGCTTCACCGCGTTCACGGGTGAAACCGGGGCCGGCAAGACGATGATCATCGAGGCAATCAATCTGCTCGTCGGTGGTCGCGCCGAGGCCGGAATGGTGCGCCACGGTTGCGATGAGGCGCGTGTTGATGGTCGGTTCATCGACCCCACCACCGACGAAGAGGTGATTCTCTCCCGTGTGATTCCGTCCGATGGCAGGTCGCGGGCATACATCGACGGTGCGCCAGCGACGGTCGGAGGCCTTGCCGAGGTCGGAGCGCGTTTGGTCGACCTGCACGGCCAGCACGCGCATCAAAGTCTGCTCGGCGAGCGCGCCCAACGCGCTGCGCTCGATGCGTTCGGCAGCGTCGATCTGTCGGCCATTGCTGCCGCAAAGGATGAACTGTCGGAAATCGACGCGGCACTCGGCGGGTTGGGTGGAGACGAACGGTCACGCAACCGCGAAATCGATCTGTTGCGTTTCCAGGTGCGCGAGATCGACGATGCCCGCATCAATTCGGCCGACGAAGACGAGTGTCTGCGCCGTGAGGGAGATTCGCTCGGTGATGTGACGGCGAACCGCGAGGCGCTCGAGTCGGTTCATGCACTGCTCGGCGACGAGGGGGCCGCCGGTGACCTTGTCGGTCGCGCGGTGGCCGCCGTCGCGTCGCGTGCGGTGGCCCATCCCGTGGCGGCACGGCTCGCTGCGCTGGTTGCCGAGGTGCGCGACCTGGCCGCCGAGGCTCGGGCCATGGCCGAAGGGCTGGAGGACGATCCCCAACGGTTGGCCGAGATCGGTGAACGGCGTCGCCTCCTGCGGGATCTGTGCCGCAAATACGGCCCTGAACTGGCCGACGTCGTGCGGTTCGGGGCAGAGGCAGCATCCCGTCTGGCCGAGCTCGAATCCCACGGCGAAATCGTGGCACTGCTCGCCGGGCGGCGCACCGACGCGCAGCGGCGTCTGGCAACAGCCCAGAAGGCTGTTGCTGCAGCCCGCCGTAAGGCGGCCCCGAAGTTGGCCAAGGCCGTCGAAACGCGCCTGCGCGACCTCGCCCTGCCCCACGCGGAGATTCGCATCGAGGTTCCCGAGTCTGCATCGGACCCGGCGGGCGACGGGGTGTGCTTCTTGATTGCTGCGAACCCCGGTAATCCGCCCGCCCCGCTGGCCAAGGTTGCCTCGGGGGGTGAGTTGGCGCGCGTGATGCTTGCCCTGCGTCTTGTTCTCACGCAGGCACCACCGACGCTGGTGTTCGACGAGGTCGACGCCGGAATCGGTGGCAGCGCCGCAGTCGCGGTGGGCGATGCTCTGCGCGACGTGTCGCAGAACCACCAGGTCTTCGTCGTCACGCATCTTGCGCAGGTTGCTGCCCGGGCGAACGTGCAGGTGGGGATTGCAAAGACCGTGAAACAGAAAGAGACGTTCGTACGGGCGGGTGTGCTCGATGGCGAGGAACGTGTCGAGGAAGTCGCCCGCATGCTGTCGGGCGGGCAGGCAAAGGCCTCGGCACTACAGACGGCCCGCGACATGCTCGCGGTCTGAGCCGGGTTTCCCGTATCAGCCCGTCGCGGTGGTACTCTGAAATCCCGTCGTGCTGATGTCGTTGCACTGACGGGAGGTTCACATGCCGAAGCACATTTTCGTTACCGGTGGGGTAGCGAGCTCGCTCGGCAAAGGCCTGACCGCCTCGTCGCTCG
>JBJTYJ010000272.1:0-20062 GCA_046082705.1 Actinomycetota bacterium
GCGAAAAGATGTCAAAGACCACGGGCAACGTCGTCAACCCGCTCGACCTCATCGATGAGTTCGGTGTCGACGGCTTCCGCTACTACGTGTTGTCCGACACCCAGTACGGCAATGACGGCGACTTCACGTACGAAGGCCTCG
Organism: Actinomycetota bacterium; assembly: GCA_046082705.1. GTDB lineage: Bacteria > Actinomycetota > Acidimicrobiia > Acidimicrobiales > Ilumatobacteraceae > F1-20-MAGs119. The sequence continues at coordinate 142 of JBJTYJ010000272.1, forward strand.
TTTCGCGCTACAACTCCGATCTTGCGAACAATCTCGGCAACCTTGCCGCACGCGTTGCGACCGTCGTGCAAAAGAAGTGCAACGGAATCGGCACCGCACCGCGTGCCGACTCACCCCTGCGCGACATCGCCCAACAGGCGGTGACCGACACCAACACGGCGTGGAATTCGTTCCAGCCCGGCAAGGCCCTGGAAGCCACCTGGTCGCTCATTCACGCAACGAATGCATTCCTCGAGAATCACGAACCATGGAAGGCCGAGCCATCGGCCGAGCTGAACGGCATCATGGGCGACGCACTCGAGGCACTGCGCATCGTGGCAATTCTGTGCGTTCCGGCCATGCCACGCACCGCCCAAATCGTGTGGCAGCGGATCGGCCTCGCTGGTGACGTGTCGGCACAGCAGTTGCCCAATAGCGTTTCGTGGGGGCAGTACCCCGCCGGACACGGCGTCGAAAAGGGCGACCCGCTCTTTCCGCGCAAGTCCAAGTAACACGCGAACGAGCACCTACTTCTCATGTGGACCGATACCCACTGCCATCTCGAGGACGACCGTATGGACCTCGGCACCGATGCAACGGTTCGTGCCGCCCTCGATGCGGGTGTGTCGACGATGGTCACCATTGGCTGTGATGCCGATACCAGCCGCGCCGCGATCACCGTCGCTTCACGACACAAAGAGGTGTGGGCCACCGTCGGCCTGCACCCCCACGAGGCACAACACGGAACCGCACAGCTGCTTCCGCTCATCGATGAGCCGCGCGTCGTTGCCATCGGTGAGTGCGGCCTCGACTACTACTACGAATACTCAGACCGCGCTTCGCAGCGCACCGCGTTCGCCGAACAGATCGCGCTCGCCCATCAACACGGTCTTTCCCTCGTCGTCCATACGCGCGACGCATGGGACGAAATCCTCGACATTCTCGACGCCGAGGGCGTTCCCACGAACACGGTGATGCACTGCTTCAGTGGTGGCCCCGCCGAAGCCAAGCTGTGTCTCGACCGTGGCATGTTCCTTTCATTCTCGGGAATCGTCACCTTCAAGAACGCGGCCGACCTGCGCGAGGCAGCATTGATGTGCCCCGAAGACCGTCTCCTTGTCGAAACCGACAGCCCGTACCTTGCGCCGGTGCCGCATCGTGGCAAGCAGAACCAGCCCGCATTTGTCGCGGTCGTCGGCAACGCGATCGCGAAGTTGCGTGGGGTGGCACCCGAGCACCTCGCCGCCACAACATCCGCGAACGCTCGCCGCGCATTCCCGCGAATGGCCGTCGCATGACGATGACGGTGTACGAACGACGCCGCATCGCGGTACTCGCCGTCGTCACCACTTTCATCGCACTCGTTTTCGCGAGTGTGGGCGGTTCGTCCGACTCGCGAACCACCGACTCCGCGGCACCGACCACCATCGAGAGCACCACCACGTCGACACCGCTCGACAACGCTTCGGCCGTCGGCCCGTTGGCCGACGACTCGTCGAAGCCGGTGAACCTCGAGGGTCCGCTCGCCCAGCAACCCACGGGCACGGCTCCGATTGCGTACCCGGGCCCCGGCGAAATGAACCGTGTCAACGGCAAGGCCACCTACGTGCGCTTTCCCGATTACAACTCGGCAATCTGTTACGCGTCCGTCGCACCGCTCGGGGCCGAGGTCACGATCGTGAACCTGAACAACGGCCGTTCGTTGCGTTGCACGAACGTTTTCGCCGTCACGCTGCCGTCGGGCGCCGACGTCGTCATCCACACCCCGCTCTACCTGCAGATCGCCAACCTGGTCGATGCACCGCTGCCCGTCACGGTGAGCTGGTGACGCTCAGTCGTCCGCAGGCCGCCGCGTTGCTGGAACAACACGGGCTGTCACCGCGTCGCACGCTCGGACAGAACTTCGTCGTCGATCCGAACACCGTCCGCCGCATCGCCCGCCTCGCCGACGTGTCGACGGGCGACGTCGTTGTCGAGATCGGCGCGGGCCTCGGTTCACTCACTGCCGCACTCGCCGAAACCGGCGCGCACGTCGTGGCGGTCGAGGTCGACCGCGGCATCGTTCCGATCTTGCGAGAGCAAATGGCCGACCACCCCGATGTCGAGGTGCACGAGGCCGACGCGATGCAACTCGACTGGGGCAGGTTCATCACCGAGGTCAATGCGCGCCTCGGCCGTGCGCACGATGCCGGCGTCACCGTCGTTGCGAACCTGCCCTACAACATCGCCACGCCTCTCGTCGCCGACCTTCTCGACCAGGTGCCACAGGTGCGCGGCATGCTCGTCATGGTGCAGGCCGAAGTCGGTGAACGCTTCTGCGCAAAGCCCGGAACGGCTGCATACGGCGCGGTCAGCTTGAAGGTGGCCTACTGGGCCCGCGCCGAGATCGTCGGCAACGTTCACCCACCGTGTTCCTGCCGCGACCAAAGGTCGACTCGGCACTCGTGCGCATCGTGCGACACGACACACCCGCCGTCGACGTCGAAGATGCCGAGGCGTTGTTCGGTCTCGTGCGTGCGGGCTTCGCAAAGCGTCGCAAGATGCTGCGCTCGGCACTCGCAGGAACGGTCACCGCCGAACAATTCGAACGTGCGGGTGTCGACCCGACCGCGCGTGCGGAACAGTTGACGCTGCGCGAGTGGGCGCGACTTCACCGAACGGTGCACGCATGACGACGGCGGCACACGCGAAGTTGACGCTCGACCTGCGCGTCACCGGTGTGCGCGACGATGGCTTCCATCTCATCGACGCCGAAATGGTGACCCTCGACCTCGCCGACACGGTCGTTGTTTCCCCGTGCGACGGCGAGTCGTCACTCACGGTCGACGGCCCCTACGCCGCGGGCATCGGAACCGACGTTGACAATCTCGTGCTGCGCGCACTCGCACTCGCCGGCAAAAACGCCCACGTACATCTGACGAAGAACATTCCCCACGGTGGCGGTTTGGGCGGCGGGTCGGCCGATGCGGCAGCGGTGCTGCGATGGGCCGACTTTCACGACATGGCTGCGGCTTCGCGTCTCGGTGCCGACATTCCCTTCTGCATGGTCGGCGGTCGGGCCCGCGTAGGCGGGATCGGCGAAGTCGTCGAGCCGATGCCCCATGTCGACCTCGACATCACTTTGGTGATTCCGCCGTTCGGCGTGTCGACTCCCCTCGTCTACAAGACCTGGGATTCCATCGGAGGACCGCGTCATGCGGGTTCACCTCAGGGTGCAAACGACCTCGAACCTGCGGCGCTCGTTGCCGAACCGCGGCTGTTGCGCGTGCGCGACCGCATCACGGATGCGGCGGGAGTGTCCCCACTGCTCGCCGGCAGTGGTTCGACATGGTTCTTGCGCGGCCACTACGACTGGCTGGCAGAGGCCCTTCCCGAATCGACCGTCGTAGTGACACGCACGGTTGACCCGAACTGAAGAGCCCGGACTGATCAGGCTGGCGCTATTTACGACGCTGGTGACGGGTGCGGCGCAGCATTTTTTTGTGCTTCTTCTTGCGCATCCGCTTGCGGCGCTTCTTGATCAGTGAACCCATAAGACCTGAGACGCTATCGGTCAGGAATGTAAAAAGAAAAACCCGCTACCGTTCACAACGACGATTCATCGGTCCGGGGTCGTTCAATGGCAGGACAGCGGGTTTTGGTCCCGCATATAGGGGTTCGAGTCCTCTCCCCGGAACCACACATCCCCGGAACCAATTCCCGAGGCGAGGGGTTTCGGGCGCATTCATCGCCTCATCTACTATTCATGACGGCGGCGCGGCGCGGCTGACAGCAGGAGAGGTGCCTGAATGAACGGCCTGAACATCGACAGGGTCACAACCAAGAGACTGTCGCTGTACACGGGTCGAACCCACCCCCAACTCGCCGAGGAAGTCGCCGCACACCTCGGCATCCGCCTGGGCGACGCCAACATCGTCGAGTTTGCCAACGGCGAACTGCGCCCACGCTTTGCCGACTCGGTGCGCGGTGGCGACGTGTTCGTGATGCAGACGCACTGCGGCTTCGATGGTCGTTCGATCAACGACTCGATCATGGAACAGCTGATCATGATCGACGCTGCCTACCGTGCGTCGGCCAAGCGCATCACTGCGGTGTGTCCGTTCTACGGATACGCACGCCAAGACCGCAAGGCAGAGGGTCGTGAACCCATCACCGCGCGTCTCATGGCCGACATGTTCCGCGCCGCGGGTGCGGGCCGCATGGTGTCGGTCGACCTGCACAGCGGCCAGATTCAGGGGTTCTTCGACGGCCCGGTCGACCACCTCACCGCGATGCCCGTTCTCGAAAAGTACGTGCGCGCAAACGCCAGCGATGGCATGGTCATCGTGTCGCCCGACGCGGGTCGCGTGAAGGTGGCGGAACGTTTCGCACAGCACCTCTCCGATCTCAACGCCGACGTCGCGTTCATCAACAAGCGTCGCCCGAAGGGCACCACCAACGTGGCCGTTGCGAAGGAAGTCATCGGTGAAGTCGAAGGACGCCTGTGCATCCTCACCGACGACATGATCGACACCGGCGGAACCATCGTCTCGGCAGCCGAACTGCTTCGCGAGCGCGGCGCCACCGAGGTGTGGGCCATGGCCACCCATGGCGTGCTGTCGGGCCCCGCCATCGATCGCCTCGAACAGAGCGCGATCTCGCGGGTGGTCGTCACCAACACCCTGCCCCTTGCCAAGGGCAAGGCAAGCGACAAGATCGAGGTCCTGTCGGTCGCCCAGATTCTGGCCGATGCCTTGGCCGCCGTGTTCGACGAGACCAGCGTGAGCGAACTCTTCGGCGGCGAGAACCAGGCGTAAACGCCCCACCGCGCCGGGGGCGTGGGTTTTCGCGGAAGTCGACCCGTAGACTCCGATCCCCTATGGCGAATGCATCCCTCTCCGCAGAACTCGGCCGCGCCACCGGCAGCGCCGCCTCGCGCCGCTTGCGTGGCGAAGACAAGATCCCCGGCGTCCTCTACGGCCACGGCATGGCCCCGATCTCGCTGTCCGTCGCTCGGCGCGAACTGCGCAGCGCCCTGTCGGGCCCGGCGGGCGTCAACACCATCATCGACCTCAGCGTCGGTGGCGCCACCTACCCGTCCATCGTGAAGGAACTGCAGCGCCACCCCGTGCGCCGCACGGTCAGCCACATCGACTTCCAGCAGATCAGCATGACCGAGGAAATCGTCGTCAGCGTGCCGATTCGCCTCTCGGGAAATGCGAAGGCCGTTGTTGCCGAGGGTGGTCTCGTCGACGCAGCCGTCGACACCATCGAAGTGCGCACCACGCCGTCGTCGATGCCGAACGAGATCCTCGTCGATATCACGAACATGGCAGTCAACGACGTCATTCACCTGCGCGACATCACGTTGCCCGCCGGCGTCACCGCGGTTGGCGATCCCGACCTCGTCGTCGTCACGGTTCTCACCACCCGCGCCGAGTCCCCGGCTGCGGCAGCCGCACCGGCCGAAGGCGCCGCACCCGCCGCGGGTGCTGCACCCTCCGCGTCCTAGTCGCGCGGCCCGCTCGATCGGGGTCGTACCGACATGTGGATCATCGTCGGTCTGGGTAATCCCGGGAAGAAGTACGAACGCACGCGCCACAATGTCGGCCAAGATGCCGTCGATGCACTCGCACGTCGCTGCGGCGTCATCTTGAAAGAGGGCCGTGACAAGGCCCTCGTCGGCGAATTCACGCTGAACGACGAAAAGGTCGTGCTTGCCGTCCCGCTCACGTTCATGAACGAATCCGGTCAAGCCGTGCGCGCCGTCGTGAAGCGCCACAACCTGAAGGCCGAGACGTTTGCGACGCGACTCGTCGTCGTGCACGACGAACTCGACCTGCCGCCCGGTGCGGTTCGCGTGAAAGAAGGCGGCGGTCTCGCCGGCCACAATGGCTTGCGCTCGATCACGTCGCATCTCGCCACGCAGGACTACCTGCGGGTTCGCATCGGTGTCGGAAAACCCCCGACGGCAGAACTCGGCGCGGACCATGTCTTGCGCAAGGTGCCACCGGCCGAGCGTCAAGTGCTCGACGAGGCCGAGTCACGCGCCGCCGATGCAATCGAGTCGCTCATCGTTCACGGTCCGGCCGCGACGATGAATACGTTCAACCGATGAGCATCACCGCCGTCGCGCACCTCGTTGCGAACGACTCGATCGTCGCAGGTTCACTGTCGGGACTCGACGGTTCGCTCGCCTGTCCCGATGCGGCTCGTCCCGCGGTCATTGCCGCGCTGACGGCGCTGCACCCCGAGGCGGTGTTCGTGGTCGCAACCGCAACGGGCCAGGCTGCGGGACAGATCTCCGACGATCTGCAGGCCCTCATCGGTGACGATGCGGTCGCGCTGTTCCCCGCGTGGGAGACGTTGCCCTTCGAACGCATCAGCCCGAGCGTCGAAACGATGGGACGGCGCCTCGAGATTCTGTGGCGCCTGCGCACACCCGGACGTCGCCCGCGCGTAGTCGTCGCCGGTGCACGCGCGTTGTTGCAGAAGACCGCACCGCACGCCGACGTCGCGACGTCACAACCGTGGCCGTTGCACCTGAAGGTCGGAATGCAGATCGATCCGTCACAGCTCGTGCGCGATCTCGTCACGCTTGGTTACCGCCGCGAAGACCTCGTCGAACTGCGCGGCCACGTCGCACAACGAGGAGCGATCGTCGACGTATTCGCATCGACCCACGACGAACCGTTGCGTGTCGAGTTCTGGGGCGACGAAATCGAGCGCCTGCAAACCTTCAACGTGAACGACCAACGCAGCACCTCGACGATCGACGAGGCGTGGGTGCAACCCGCGCGCGAGTTCCTCGTCGACGACGCGATGCGCGAACATGCGGCCCAACTTGTTGCCGACGAACCGTGGGGTCGCGAACACTGGGACCGCATCGCCGAAGGTCTCGTTTTCGACGGCATGGAAAGTTGGCTCCCGTGGTTCAGCGATGGCTCGACGCTTGCATCAGCCGCAACGGCACTCACCAACGACAAGAGGGCGAGCGTCGACGTGCGCTTCGTCTTCGTCGAGCCCCGACGCATCCGCGATCGAGGCCTCGACATCCTCGCCGAGGAAGCCGACATCGCGAAGGCTCTCGCCACGACATGGGGCCGCGACCCCGCCGCCGACGACTTCCCGCGACTGCACGCCGATCCCGAGACCGTTCTCGGTGACTCCGCGAGCGTTCCGACGTACCACCTGCTGGCCGCGGCGGATACCGGTTCGGGGAAGTCCGTCAACGCAACCGCCTGGGGACCGATCACGAACGACCCGGCAGGGGCCGTGCGTCGCTTCGCCGAACTGGTGCGCGAGGGAACGCGCGTCATCATCGCCGCCGACACGCCGAACTCGGCCGAACGCATTGCCGACAGCCTGCGCGGCGAGGGTGCCGACGTCGTCAATCTCGACGCGGTGCCCGAAGCGAGACGCGATGCCATCGGACCGGGCATGTTCGTCACGGTGCAGCGACTGCACCACGGTGCGTTCATGCCGGGCGCGAAACTTGCGCTCATTGCCGAGTCCGACCTCACCGGTCGCCGACCCGGCCCGCGTCGCCAGAAACCGCGCACGTCGGGCACTGCTTTCCAGGACCTGAAGCCCGGCGACTACGTCGTTCACTACCACCACGGCGTCGGCAAATTCGAGGGTCTCGTCAGCCGCGCAATCGGTGGCACCCAACGCGATTATCTGCTGCTCGCCTACAAGGGCGGCGACAAGTTGTACGTGCCGACCGATCAAATCGACGCGATTCGCCAGTACGTCGGTGGTGAAACGCCGACCATGCACCGTCTCGGCGGCTCCGACTTTGCGCGCGCCAAGTCGAAGGTGCGCTCCGCCGTACAGGAGATCGCGCAAGAACTGGTGGTGCTGTACCAGCGTCGCATCACGGCTGTTGGGCACGCATTCGCAAACGACACGCCATGGCAGCACGACATGGAGGCCGCATTCGCCTACGTCGAAACGCCAGACCAGCGCCGCGCGATCACCGAGGTGAAGGGTGACATGGAGCGCGCCACCCCAATGGATCGCCTGGTCTGCGGAGACGTCGGTTTCGGAAAGACCGAGGTCGCAATTCGCGCGGCATTCAAGGCGGTACAAGACGGCAAGCAAGTTGCCGTGCTGTGCCCGACGACGTTGCTGGCATCGCAGCACGGCACGACGTTCCGCGACCGCTTTGCCGGATTCCCCGTTCGTGTCGAGGTGTTGTCGCGATTCCAAACGGCCGCCGCGGCGAAGAAGATCCTCGCCGGTCTCGCATCGGGCGAGGTCGACTGCGTAATCGGTACGCACCGACTGTTGCAGGAGGGCATCAAGTTCAAGAACCTCGGTCTTCTCGTCGTCGACGAGGAGCATCGCTTCGGTGTGCAGCACAAAGAAGCAATGAAGAAGCTGCGCACGAACGTCGACGTGCTCACCCTCAGTGCAACTCCGATTCCGCGCACGCTCGAAATGAGCCTCGTCGGCATCCGCGACCTTTCGCTGCTGCAGACCCCGCCGGCCGACCGTCAGCCGATTCTCACCTACGTCGGCGAGCTCGACAAACGTCTCGCGGTCGAGGCGATTCGCCGCGAACTGTTGCGCGAAGGACAAGTGTTCTGGGTCCACAACCGAGTGCAGAGCATCGAAGAGCGTGCCGCGGAACTGCGCGAAATCGTTCCCGAAGCACGCGTGGCAGTCGCACATGGACAAATGGATGAGGCAACCCTCGAACGCGTCGTGTTCGATTTCTGGCAGGGCAACTTCGACGTGCTGGTGTGCACGACGATCATCGAAAGCGGTATCGACATGCCGACCGTGAACACTCTCGTCGTCGAACGCGCCGATCTGCTGGGTCTCGGTCAGCTGCACCAATTGCGCGGACGCGTCGGTCGCAGTGGCCAACGCGCGTACGCGTATCTCTTCCATCCGCGCGATCGGGTGCTCACCGAAGAGGCGTACGAACGCCTGCGTGCGATCGGCGAGGCGACCGAACTCGGCAGCGGCTTCAAGATCGCAATGCGCGACCTCGAAATTCGCGGTGCGGGCAACATTCTCGGCGAGGCACAAAGCGGACACATCGCCGCCGTCGGCTACGACCTCTACTGCCAGATGGTGATCGAAGTCGTCGCCGAGATGAAGGGCGAACCGGTCGAAGAACCCGTCGAGTTGAAACTCGACATCCCCGTATCGGCTTTCCTCCCCGACTCGTACGTACCAACCGAGGACCTGCGTCTCGAGGCCTATCGTCGACTCGCCGAGGTGAAGACCCAAGAAGAAGTCGACGACGTGCGCAAGGAATGGCTCGACCGCTACGGACCGATTCCGAAGGAAGCCGAAACTCTTCTCGCGGTCGGTGCGCTGCGTGCCGCGTGCCATGGCTTTGGCATCACCGAGTTCACCGTCGCAATGAACTCGGCGAAGGTCTCGCCCGTCGACCTGCGCACCAGCCAACAACTGCGCCTCACGCGTCTTGCCCGCGGCGCGTTCACCGGCCTCACGTGGCGCGAGAACGACAAGCAACTCGTCATTCCGCTGCCCATGGCCCAGCGGGGAAAGTCGCCCGACGGTACGCAACTCGTCACACAAATGCGCGACCTGCTGACCGAAATGCTGGGCGAGTAAGGTTCCGACGTGCGCACAACCGCCCCCTTCATCAATCGGCGTCGCGTCGCGACGTCCGCGTTCGCCCTCGCCGGCGTTCTCGCCCTGTCGTCGTGCGCGACGTTCACGCGCAATTCCGATGCCGCGGTGGTCAACGGCAAGGAAATTCCGCGCGACCGCCTCGAAGCCTTCATCGATGAGTTCGCCGCAAACCAACAACTCCCGCTGGCCGACGGAATCATGCAACTCGACGATGCGCGCAACCTCCTCGCCGGCATGATCAAGGCCGATGCGTACACCTCATTCCTGCGCGAACAGGGAAAGCCGCTCACCGACACCCAGCGAGCCGCCGTTCGCGAGAAGCTGGCCGCACAGAACGCCGGCGACCTTTCGAAGGAACTCGAGGGAGTGATCATCGAGGTCAACGCAGCCACCGAGGCCATCAACGACCTCGAGGCACCCGCTGACGGCAAGATCGAGAAGCTCTACGCAGAGCGGCCGTCACTCACCGGAGCAATGTGCGCAAGCCACCTCGTCGTGAAGAAGAAGGAGACGGCCGAAATGGTGCTGTCGCGTCTCGCCAAGGGAGCGAAGTTCGGCGACCTGGCGAAGAAGTACTCGATCGAGCCCGCTGCGAAGACCAGTGGTGGCGCGCTGCAGGGTCAGTCGGAAGACGGCAAGACGAGTCCGTGCATGTCGATTCTCGAATACCAGCAGAACTTTGACCCCGCGTTCACGCGTGGTGCGGTTGCTGCGCAAGCCGGCGTCCCCTACGGTCCGGTTCGGTCGTCGTTCGGCTGGCACGTAATTCTCCTCGCGCCTTGGGACGCCGTGAAGGACGACGTTCTCTCACTCGTGAAGGCCGAACCGGGACCGAACCTCGCGACCGGTTGGCTTGCCAACGCCGACATCTCGGTCGACCCCGCGTACGGCCGTTGGGACTCGGCGACCGGCACCATCGCGGCGAGCTGACGCTTCGGCGACCATGCCACGCATCGTCGTTGTCGGTATAGGACCGGGCGACCCCGGCCTCGTCACGAGGGCAACCCTCGACGCAATCGCACGCATTCCGAGGCGCTTCCTGCGCACGGCGCGCCACCCTTCCGCATCACTGGTACTCGACGCTCCTGGCAGTGCGGTCACCTTCGATGCGAAATACGAATCGGCCACGACCTTCGACGAGGTCTACGACGCCATCGCCGACGAACTCATTCGAGCGGCAACCGAACATGACGAAGTCCTCTACGCGGTGCCCGGCTCGCCACTTGTACTGGAACGCAGCGTCTACATTCTGCGCGAGCGTGCAATCGCCTTCGGTGTCGACATCCACACGCTTCCCGCCATCTCGTTCCTCGATACGACATGGGCGGCACTTGCCATCGATCCCGTCGAAACCGGCGTGCGTCTCGTCGACGGTCATCGGTTTGCCACCGAGGCCGCGGGCGAACGCGGTCCACTGCTCGTGGCGCACACCCACGCGAATTGGGTCTTGTCCGACGTGAAGCTTGCGGCCGAGTCGGAACCCGCCAATACCCCGGTCGTGTTGCTGCACCACCTCGGTCTTCCCGACGAACGAATCGTCCGTACGACATGGGCCGACATCGACCGCACGCTCGAGGCCGACCATCTCACCTCGCTCTACATCCCCCAGCTCGCGGCACCGGTTGCCGGTGAATTGGTGCGCTGCCATCAACTCGCCCGCACGCTTCGCGAACAGTGCCCGTGGGACCGCGAACAAACGCACCAGTCGCTCGTGCGCTATCTCATCGAGGAAACCTACGAAGTCGTCGACGCGCTCGAAGCGCTCGACCCCGACGACCCGTCGACCGACGACGCATTGATCGAAGAGCTCGGCGATCTCCTGTACCAGGTGGAATTCCACTCCACCATCGCCGAACAAGAAGGCCGCTTCACCATCGCCGACGTCGCGCGAACGGTGCACGACAAGTTGGTCTCGCGACACCCGCACGTGTTCGGCGACGTTCAGGCCGACACTCCGGAAGCCGTCACCAGGAATTGGGAGGCGATCAAGCGCGCCGAGAAACCCGAGCGCGTTCGCGTGTTCGATGGCGTCGTGCGCTCGGGACCATCGCTTCTCTATGCACAGCAACTGCAGAAGAAGGCGGCGAAGTTGGGCTTCGACTGGCCGGATGTCTCCGGCCCACTCGACAAGATCGATGAAGAGACCGCCGAACTGCGCGAAGCGATGGCATCGGGCGACCCCGACACCATCGCCCTCGAACTTGGCGACCTCCTGTTTTCCGTCGTCAACGTGGCGCGTCATTTGTCACTCGATGCCGAGACGGCACTGCGCGCGGCCGCGGGCAAGTTCCGAACCCGCTTCGAGCAAGTGGAATCGCTCGCAGCGGCACGAGGAATCGACGTGGAAAAGGCCGGCCTGGAGGAACTCGACGCCCTCTGGAACGAAGTGAAACGCGACTAGCGTTTCGCCCCATGAGCACGATCGTCAGTGTCACCGGCCGCGAGGTTCTCGACTCGCGCGGCAATCCCACAGTCGAAGTCGAGGTACACCTCGCTTCCGGCGCGAGTGGTAGCGCAATGGTGCCGAGCGGTGCATCGACGGGCGAACACGAGGCGGTCGAACTCCGCGATGGCGACAAGGGGCGCTATGCGGGCAAGGGTGTTCTCACCGCGGTGAAGAACGTCAACGACGAAATTCAACAAGCGCTTCTCGGCCTCGACGTCGTCGACCAGCGCGGTATCGACCACCTTCTCATCGACCTCGACGGCACCGAGAACAAAGGGCGCCTCGGCGCGAACGCGATTCTCGGGACGTCGCTTGCCGTGGCCCGCGCAGCTGCCGACGAACTCGACCTGCCGCTCTTCCGTTCGGTCGGCGGACCGAATGCACACGTTCTGCCCGTGCCGATGATGAACGTCATCAACGGTGGAGCACACGCCGACAACAACATCGACCTGCAGGAATTCATGATCATGCCCGTCGGCGCGGCCAGCTTCTCCGAGGCGCTGCGTTGGGGCACCGAGACCTACCACGTGCTGAAGAAGGTCCTGGCCGATCGCGGCCTGGCCACCGCAGTCGGCGACGAGGGTGGCTTCGCGCCGAACGTCGCGTCGAACGAGGAAGCGATCAAGGTTCTCATCGAAGCAATCGAGCGCGCGGGTCGCACACCGGGCGAAGACATCGCAATCGCCCTCGACCCCGCGATGAGCGAACTCTTTCGCGACGGCAAGTACCACCTCACCGGCGAGGGCAAGGTCATGTCGTCGGCCGAACTCGCCGATTGGTGGACGGCGCTCGTCGACAAATACCCGATCGTGTCCATCGAAGACGGCATGGCCGAAGACGACTGGGACGGATGGTCGGCGCTGTCCGCGAAGGTCGGCGCAAAAGTGCAACTCGTCGGAGACGACCTGTTCGTCACCAACGCCCGTCGTCTGCGCATGGGCATCGACCGCGGCGTGGCGAACAGCGTGCTCGTGAAGGTGAACCAAATCGGTTCGCTGACCGAAACCCTCGACACGGTCGAGCTTGCAACGCGTCATTCGTACACCAGCGTGATGAGCCATCGCAGCGGCGAAACGGAGGATTCGACGATCGCCGACCTCGCCGTCGCAACGAACTGCGGACAAATCAAGACCGGTGCCCCCGCACGCAGCGACCGTGTCGCGAAGTACAACCAACTTCTGCGCATCGAGGAAATGCTCGGCGACACCGCGGCTTACATGGGCAAGTCGGCCCTCGCCCCGCGCAGATAGCGGGCTTGCCACCCCACGGGGGTGACGAACCGCCAGAATGGAGGCGTGAACTCCCGCCCGCTCACCCGCGAACTCACGCGCCCCGTGCCGCGCGACTCGCGGTTGATCCCGAACCGCGGCATCCGCCGCCTCGTTCTGGGTCTTGGCGTCGTGCTTGCCGTGCTCGTTGCGGTCGTGTTGTTCATCTATCCGATCCGTGACTACATCGCCCAGCGCCAGGCGATCGGCCGCAGCGAGGCCGAGTTCTCCGCCCTGGAAGACGCGAACGAGCAGATCCAAAAAGACATTCAGCGTCTCGAAACCCCGTCCGGTGTGAAGGAAGCCGCACGCCGCGAACTTGGCTATCTCCTGCCCGGCGAACGCCGCCTCGCCCTTCTCAACCTCCCCGCAGTGACGGGCAACCTCCCGGCGACCTGGCCCTACAACGTGGTCGGTGCCATCCTGACCATTCGCGCCTCTGCAGTCGCCACCAACCGCCCGGGCGTCCTCACACCACTGGGCGCAAATCCATAGGGCGCAAATCCGAGACGCCCCGTTGCAGGGGCACTCGGGCCCTTGGGTAGTGTCGGGTCGTCATTCGACACCTGTCTCGAAGGGGAATCACATGGGTGGAAGCATTCTCGGTAACCGTGTCATCCGCAAGGAAGACCCGAAGTTCCTCACAACCGGCGGTGAATACGTCGACGACCTTCTCGACGAGCCGTTGTTGGCGGGCGCAGCGCACGTCACCTACGTTCGCAGCACCGTCGCCCACGGCCGCATCACGGGCATCGACGTGTCCGATGCACTGTCAGCACCCGGCGTCATCGCCGTGTACACCGCGGCCGATCTCGAACTGCAGGCAATGCCCGCAACCTTCAACCCCGGCGCCAAGCGCACTCTTCTCGCCAGCGACAAAGTGCGCTTCGTCGGCGAACCCGTTGCCGCCGTCATCACCGAAACGCGCGAGCAGGGTGAAGACGCAGCCGAAATGGTCATCGTCGACTACGACATCCTTCCTGCTCTCGTCGACATGGAAGAGGCGATGACGAGTTCGACGATCATCTTCGAAGAGTGCGGCAGCAACGTCGTCTTCGACTCGACCGCACTCGGCATGCCCGACAACACCGGCGACGCCTTCTTCGAAGGTTGCGAAGTCATCGTGAAGGGTCGCTTCATCAACCAGCGCGTCGCACCGTGTCCGCTCGAAGTGCGCGGCTCGGCCGTCGCATGGGTCGACGGACGCCTGTTCCAGTGGCTCAGCACGCAGCACGCACAGGGCGCCAAGGACGGCATCATGGCCGCCCTCGGTCTTTCCGCCGATCAGTTGCGCGTGATCACCCCCGACGTCGGTGGCGGCTTCGGCGCGAAGATCGGCGTCTACCCCGAAGAGAGCCTGCTCGGCATGATGTCGAAGAAACTCGGTCGTGCGTTGCGCTGGCGCGAAACGCGCAGCGAGTCGATGCTCGGCATGGGCCACGGTCGTGCGCAGATTCAGTACGTCACCATTGGTGGCAATCGCGACGGCAAGGTGCTCGCCTACCAGATGCACGTGTTGCAGGACTGCGGTGCATGGGTCGACATGGGAACCATCCTCGCCCCGTTCATGACACGCCCGATGTCGTCGGCCGTGTACGCCTTCCCCAAGGTCGAGTGCCGCACCACGTCGATCGTCACGAACACCACTCCGACGACCGCCTACCGCGGTGCGGGTCGTCCCGAGGCAACCGCCGCCGCCGAGCGTGCGATGGACATGTTCGCCCTCGAAATCGGCAAGGACCCGGTCGAGGTACGTCGCATGAACCTCATCCCGAAGTTCCTCGACAAGCACACCACCGTCATCGGCCAGACCTACGACGTCGGCGACTACAAAACCGCTCTCGACAAGGTGCTCGCCGCCGCCGACTACAAGTCGCTGCGCGCCGAGCAGGCCAAGCGCCGCGCGTCGGGTGATGTCAAGCAGCTCGGCATCGGCGTTTCGGTCTACGTGGAAATCACCGGTGGCGTTCCGCCGATGGGTGAAACCGCGAAGATCGAGGTGCAGGAAAACGGCCGCGCCATCGTCTACACCGGCACCAGCCCGCACGGCCAGGGCCACGCCACGTCGTGGTCAATGATCGCGTCGGAACAGACCGGCATCCCGATGGACATGATCGACCTCGTGTGGGGCGACACAGACCTCGTTCCCGTCGGTGGCGGAACCATGGGTTCACGTTCGCTGCAGCAGGGCGGCGCAGCCGTCAACCTCGCGTCGATCGAACTCGTCGACCAGGCGAAGAAACTCGCCGCACGTCTCCTCGAGGCCAACGAAGCCGACATCGAACTCGACCGCGACCGCGGCGTGTTCCACGTGTCGGGTACGCCGGCCATCGCCAAGTCGTGGGCGGATCTTGCAACCGCGGCAAAGGGCGACGGTGGCCTCTCGCAAGAGTCGCGCTTCAACGCTGAAGGTGCATCGTTCCCGTTTGGCGCGCACGTTGCGGTCGTCGAAGTCGACACCGAAACCGGCAAGGTGCGTCACCTGCGCCACGTCGCGCTCGACGATGCGGGCCGCGTTCTCAACCCGCTTCTCCTCGAGGGCCAGATCCACGGTGGCGTCGCGCAGGGCACCGCGCAGGCGTTGCTCGAAGAAGTGCGCTACGACTCCGATGGCAACCCGATCACGTCGAACCTCGCCGACTACGCCTTCATCTCGGCGGCGGAACTGCCGAGCTTCGAAGTAGTGCACATGGAGACACCGACGTACCTGAATCCGCTCGGCGCCAAGGGCATCGGCGAGTCGGGCACCATCGGTTCGACCCCGGCCGTGCAGTCGGCCGTCGTCGACGCGGTGTCGCACCTCGGCGTGAAGCACATCGACATGCCGACGACATCGGAGCGTGTGTGGTCGGCCATCATGTCGGCCAAGTCCTGACACACAACGACAAAACGGTCGTACCGAAAGTTTCACAACGGGCGTAGGGTCTGACTTCGCCGTCCGACGATTGTCGGCCGGCAGATAGGAAGTCCGCCATGTCATCGAACTCCCCGATCGTCGCATCACACTTGGTGCGCCACTTCGGATCGTCCGACAATCCCGTTCGCGCCGTCGACGGCGTCGACCTCGAGGTGCGCGAAGGCGAAATCTTCGGCTTCCTCGGACCCAACGGTGCGGGAAAGTCGACGACCGTACGCATACTCACCACGTTGCTGCGGCCCACGTCGGGAACGGCACGCGTCGCCGGCTTCGACATCGTGCGCGAGGCCGACAAGGTGCGCCGCAACATCGGCGTCGCATTGCAGGACGCCGCGATCGATCCGCTGATGACGGGCAACGAACTACTCGAACTTCAAGCCGTGCTCTACGGCATCGCACCCGCCAACGTGAAATCCCGGGCGGGTGAACTTCTCGAGCGCGTCGGCCTCACTGCAGCCGCCGACCGTCGAGTCGGCACGTACTCGGGCGGCATGCGACGTCGACTCGACCTCGCGCTGTCACTCATCCACGAACCGACCGTTCTCTTCCTCGACGAGCCGACGACCGGACTCGACCCGATGAGCCGCGTCACGCTGTGGGAGGAAGTCCGTCGCCTGAACAAGGAGGGCACGACGGTTCTGCTCACCACGCAGTACCTGGAAGAAGCCGACCAGCTGGCCGATCGCATCGCCATCATCGACGGGGGCAGGATCGTGCGCGAAGGCGTCCCGCGCGACCTGAAGGCTCAGGTTGGCGCGCCGACGCTACTCATCAGGGTCGATGCGGCCCACAACGACACCGCCGCACGTGTGCTCGGAGAATTCGGCGACATGCGGCCAACCGCCGAGGGAACGATCGGTGTCGGCCTCGCGGCCGGTGCACGCGCGGTCACCGACGTTGTGCGCAGGCTCGACGAACAGGGCATCGTGGTGCATCACCTCGAACTGAACGAGCCCAGCCTCGACGACGTGTTCGCCGAGGCAACGGGCCACCGCCTCGAGGGCGAGAAGTGACCGCCACGATCAGCCACACCGCGCGCGTGGGCGCCGTGCGCCAGACGGCCGCCATGTCGAAGCGTTCGATCGTGGCCCTCGTGCGCCAACCGGCCCTGATCATCCCGTCGATCACGTTTCCGTTGTTCTTTGCCGCGCTCGGCACGTCGTCGTTCGGCCGCGCAACCGGCCTGCCGGGTTTCCCAAAGGTCGATTCGTTCCTCGACTTCAGCCTGGCCGGCACGATCGTGCAGGGCGTGCTGTTCGGTTCGGTGCAAAGCGGCTCGGCGCTGGCAACCGACATCGAGAACGGCTTTTTCTATCGCCTGCTCGCATCACCAACATCGAGACTCGGCATTCTGCTTGGCCGCCTCATGGGCGCGGCCGCATACGGTGCGGCACAAACCGCATTCTTCACCGCGTTGTTGATTCCGTTCGGACTGCACGTGAAGGGTGGCGTTCCCGGCGCAATCGTCATGCTGGTGTCGGGGGGCCTCACCGCGATCGCCGTTGCTGGTTTCATGGCTGCGATGGCGCTGCGCACGGGATCCTCCGAAGCCGTGCAGGGCGTGTTCCCGCTCGTCTTCATCGCACTCTTCTTCTCGAGTGCGTTCTTCCCACGCCAAACGATGAGTGGTGCTTACCGACACATCGCGAACGCAAACCCGATCTCGTACCTCATCGAGGGATTGCGTGATCTGTGCATCACCGGCTTCACCGCCTCGGCTTGCGCCAAGGCGCTGCTCGTGCCGCTCGGCATCATGGTGGTGTCGTTCGCGCTCGCCCTGCGTTTGCTCGCACGAAGGGTGGCGGCACAATGACGATCACTCACTTGTCAGCCGTTCGCTCGTCGCGTGCTCTGTCGGCGCGCGGCATGCGCAACATGCGCCGCCTGCCGTCGACGTTCATCCCCACGCTCGCCATGCCGATCTTCCAGGCCATCGCGTTTTCGGGAACGTTCTTCGCCATCACCAAACTTCCCGGCTTCCCCACCGAACGCAGCATCAACTGGTACCTGCCGCTCGCCGTCGTCATGGGTTCCGCGTTCGCCGGGGTTGGTCTCGGCTTCACAACCATCCGTGACATCGAGACCGGTTTCTTCGATCGCCTGCGCATGTCACCCACACCGCGCTCGGCGCTCATCATCGGGCCACTCATCATGACGTGGGTCCGCACGATCATCGTCGTCACCATGGTGGTGGTCATCGGCTTCGCGTTCGGCGCGCGCCTCACCAGCGGGGTCGTCGGCCTCGGCTGTCTGTACCTCGCGTCGATCGGTCTCGCCACGGTGTCGGCCGGTTGGGGCCTCGGCATCGCCTACCGCTTCCGCGACATGCGCGGTGCGGCGATCATGCAGTTGACGCTCTTCCTCGTCATGTTCCTCTCGAGCGCCCAGACACCCCTCTTCGTCATGAGCGGCTGGCTCCATGGGGTCGCCCGGGTCAATCCGGCCACCAACGTGCTGCGCCTTGCCCGGCAGGGGTTCTTGGGCGACGTCACCTGGAACGGGGTCTGGGGCGGGGTTCTGGCCCTCGTCGGCGGGTCCCTCCTCACCCTCACATTCGCCTATCGGGGCTTGCGCAGCCTGGAACGCGATTGAGTCGGGTTGGCTGGCGGGGAGTCCCCCGCTTTGGGGCAAGATAGGGGTCGCCCAGAGACGGGGCCAAGAAGGGGAACCATGAAGATCAGCGTCACCGTGAACGGAGAAAAGCGCGAGAGCGAGATCGAACCTCGCACTCTGCTCGTGCAGTACATCCGTGAGAATCTCGCGCTCACCGGCACCAACGTTGGTTGCGACACGTCCAGCTGCGGCGCGTGCTCGATGCACATGAACGGCGAAGCAGTGAAGAGCTGCACCGTTCTTGCGGCGCAGGCCGACGGCTGCGACATCACCACGATCGAAGGTCTTGCCAAGGGCGGCAAGATGCACCCGATGCAGGAAGCGTTCATGCAGAACCACGGCCTGCAGTGCGGTTACTGCACACCCGGCATGGTGATGGCGGCAACTTCCCTCTTGAGGGAAAATCCGAACCCCACCGAAGAGCAGGTGCGCATCGGCCTCGAGGGCAACCTCTGCCGTTGCACCGGCTACCACAACATCGTTCAGTCGGTTCTTGCATGTGCGAAGGGTGGCAACTGATGCTTCCCGCAGCCTTCGATTACAAGCGTGCCGGTTCCGCGGCCGAGGCCATCAGTCTCGTGTCGGAATACGGCGACGATGCCAAGTTCCTCGCCGGCGGCCATTCGCTTCTGCCACTCATGAAGTTGCGCCTCGCAGCGCCCAGCGTTCTCGTCGACATCGGCCGTCTCACCGATCTCTCGTACATCCGCGACGCCGGTGATCACATCGCCATCGGTGCACTGACGCGTCACATGGACGTCGAGAAGTCGCCGGTGCTCGCCCAGCACGTTCCGTTGCTCGCGCATGCGGCCGGACACGTCGGCGACCCGCAGGTGCGTCACCGCGGCACGATCGGTGGTTCGATCGCCCACGCCGACCCGGCCTCCGACCTTCCCGCAACCACTCTCGCCCTCGGTGCGACCTATATCGTGCAGGGTGCGTCGGGTACTCGTGAAATCGCCGCGAAGGACTTCTACAAGGGCTTCCTCGAAAGCGCATTGCGCCCCGACGAAATGCTGACGGAAATCCGCGTGCCGAAGATGAACGGCGCAGGCTGGAGCTTCCAGAAGTTCAACCGTCGCGCCCAAGACTGGGCGATCGTCG
>JBJTYJ010000273.1:0-15561 GCA_046082705.1 Actinomycetota bacterium
GGTGCATCAATTTCGTAACGGTCGTCACCTTGCGGGGCTATGTCGTCGCGACGGTTCTTGTTGCGGCGGCGACGGCGGCGGTTGCGGTTGCCCCCTTCGCCGTCGAAGTCACGGCGCTGCTGGCCGTCACGCTGGCCGTCACGCTGCTGGAATTCGCCTCGCTGGCCGCCTTCGTTGCGGGACTCATTGCGGGGGCCACGGTCGTTGCGCTGGCCGTCGTTGTTGCGGGGGCCGCGGTCGTTGCGCTGGCTACCGCCGGCGGCGACTGTTTCGTCGAGGGTTCCCTCGTGTTCGGCAAGTTCGATCTCCCAGTCGGCCAGCGGTTCGCCGTCAGGACCGAGCACGACTCGTGGTTCGCGCGGTTCCGCCTTCGTGGCGGGGGCAGGCGTGGCTGCGGGCGCGGATTTTGCCGCGGGCTTGGCAACCGGTTCGGGGGTCGATGTCTGCTCGAGAATCTTGTCGATGAGCTCGGCCTTCTTGGCACGCGACACCGACTTCACACCGAGCGCCTGGGCGATTGCCATCAGCTGCTCGCGGTCCTTACCCTCGAGTACCGACTTCTCTAATGCTTCTGCAGCCACCGCTGCCTACCTTTCATCCCCGCATGCACGCATGAGGCGGGCGGGGTTCAATGGGGTTCGCGATCGCGGGAAGATTCTCCGCTGCGAAAAACTCTGCGAGGAAATCGCCGAGCCAGTGACGACACCATAACTTTCGACCCGCGGCCTTTGCAACGCTTTCCGACGAAAACGCCCAGTGGCTGGGAAACGAGCCACATTTTGGCTCAGGTCAGGCTCAGGTCAGGCTCAGGTCAGAGGCCTGAGAGGGCCGCGACCTCGGCTTCGACCGCGGCAAGGTCGTTGGCCACGCGGGTCACCCTTTCGGGCCGGTCGAACAGGTCGGCCATGTGTGCGGGCAACTCGGGACGCCGACGCGTTGCACGCTCGACGGCGTCGGGGAACTTCGCCGCATGCGCAGTCGCCAGCGTCACCATCGGCACGCCGTCCTCTTGATGCGTGCGTCCACCCAACACACCGACGGCAGTGTGCGGGTCGATCATCTGGCCCGTCGACTCGTAGACGTCCTTGATCATCGCTGCAGTTTGCGTGTCGTCGCAGCGCGCGGCACGGAACGTTGGCGCAAGCAAGGTGTCGTACTGGTCGGCCTCGACCGCGAAAGCGCCGGCGGAGCGGAATCGCTGCAGTTGCTCGGTCGTCAGGCCGCCGTCGCGTCCGTTCATCTCGAACAACAAACGTTCGAAGTTCGACGACACCTGGATGTCCATGCTCGGACTCAGCGTCGGTACCACGTCGCGTGCACGCATTTCATGGGTTTCGAAAAACCGCGTGAGGATGTCGTTCGAATTCGACCCCACGACGAGGTGACGAATCGGCGCACCCATTCGCTTCGCAATCCAGCCCGACAACACGTTTCCGAAATTCCCGGTTGGCACGCTGAAAGAAACGCCGTTACCGATCGATTCGCCGTTTGCCGCAACCTGCTGGATCGCAGAGAAGTAGTAGACCACCTGCGCCATGATGCGCGCCCAGTTGATTGAGTTCACGGCCGACAAGCGGTGCCTGTCGCGGAACTCGGCGTGATTGAACATCGCCTTGACGAGGTCCTGACAGTCGTCGAAGGTGCCGTCGACCGCAAGAGTCATCACGTTCGACGAGTTCACGGTGGTCATCTGCCGGCGTTGCACGTCGCTGACGCGTCCTTGGGGGTACAGGATCACGATCTTCACCCGCGAACAGTTTTTCACACCATCGATGGCGGCACTGCCGGTGTCGCCACTCGTTGCGCCGACGATGGTGATGTGCTCGTCACGCGACTCGAGCAAGTGGTCGAACAACTTGCCGAGAAACTGCAGTGCGACGTCCTTGAAGGCGAGCGTCGGCCCATGGAAGAGCTCGAGCATCCAGTGACCCTGCTCGAGCGGAACGAGCGGCGTCACGCGTGGGTCGCGGAATGTCGCATACGCCGCGGTGCACAACGACGAAAGGGCATCGGCTCTGATCTCGTCGCCGATGTACGGCGACATCACCTCGGCCGCCAACTTGGCGTAGTCGCTACTGATGTGTTCCGGGGCAACGGGCCATGTTTCGGGAACATAGAGCCCGCCGTCGGTGGCGAGACCGGCCAGCACCGTGTCGGCAAAGCCGAGCACGGGCGCCGAACCACGCGTGGAGACGTAACGCATGGCGATTGTCCTACTGCCCGACGACGCGAATGAATCCGTCGGAGCTCTTCACCACGCCGAGACCGTCGAAGTCACGCAGACACTGCTGCACCGAGGCCTCGCGTGCGGAGTGGGTGATGAACACGAGACGAGCGCTCTCGCCGATTCCCACCTGCTCGGCCGCGCGGATGCTGACACCGTTCTTGGCGAAAACACCCGTGATTCCGTGCAAGACGCCCGGTTGGTCGAGAACTTCGAGCGACAACAAGTATTCGCTCGTCGTGTCGTCGATCGGCGTGAACGCCGGGCGCACGAACGACCCCAGCATCGCGTGCGTTCCCTTCTTCAGATTGACCGCCGCGTCGATGACGTCGCCGAGAACGGCGCTCGCCGTCGGATCGCCACCCGCGCCACGGCCGTAGAACATGAGGGAACCAACCGCTGCCCCCTCGACGAAGACCGCGTTGAAAGCGTCACGCACGCTGGCAAGTGGATGTGTCGCGGGAACCATCGCCGGATGCACGCGCACCGAGAGTTGATTGGAGTCTTCCGTTCGTTCGGCGATTGCGAGAAGCTTGATGACGTACCCGAGGCGGCGCGCAATCGCAATGTCGGCTGCGCCAACGGAGGTGATGCCTTCACGGTGCACGTCGGCCGACCTCACGTCGGCGGCGAAGGCGATGCTGGCGATGATCGCGCACTTCGATGCAGCGTCGAATGCTTCCACGTCGGCGGTCGGGTCGGCTTCGGCAAAGCCAAGTCGCTGCGCCTCGCGCAAGACATCGGCGTAGTCGGCACCCTCTTCGGTCATCTTCGACAGGATGAAGTTGGTCGTACCGTTCACGATTCCCATGACACGGCCGATCGGCTCACCGCGCAGGCTCTCGCGCAGCGGACGAATGAAGGGGATGCCTCCAGCGACGGCGGCTTCGAACAACAGGTCGACACCTGTCGCGTCGGCAACAGCGAACATCTCCGCACCGGTTTCGGCGAGCAGCGCCTTGTTTGCGGTGACGACGGGCTTGCCCTTCCCCAACGCCGCGGTGATCGCCTCGCGTGCAGGGCTGATGCCACCCATCACCTCGACGATGAGGTCGACGTTCGGGTCTTCGACAACTGAGTTCACGTCGGTGACGAATGCTTCGGCGGGCAATGCCACCCCACGACTGGCCTTCGTATCGCGAACGGCAACTTTCGTGATGGAGAGTCGGATGCCGGTGCGCTCGCCGATCGCGTTCGCACGCTCGTTCACAAGGTTGACGAACGCCGCACCCACGTTGCCGCATCCGAGAAGACCGATTCGCACGCTTTCACTCACCCCCCCAACGCTACAAGCGTTCTCGGTGTGTAATTACCCGCCTTTTGCTACACGGTGAACCGAAAAGCGACCCGTTCGCACACATGACCTTGTGATCTATAGACATCTCATCGACAATGCCGACAAACACGGCCTTCTCTACCGCCCCGACATCGTGCCAACGCTCTCATCGCGATCATCGTGGGCACGCGCCATTCGATCCGGTGTCATTGTCCTCGACTACCCGAACGTTGCGCGGATCCCGTCCTCCACGCGGACTTCGCTTCAACGCATCAAGTCGGCACATCTGGCATGCGGACGGGACTCGCTCGTCGCGGGGCCAACCGCAGCTTGGCTTCATGGCGCTTCGCTCCCCGAGCCGGGTGACGTGCACATCCTGACAACGAACAGACTGAAGAATGCGCATCGCGACAATCTCTTCCTTCATCGACCCGTTCGTCTTGCACTGATTGACCGCGAGTTTCATGACGATATTCCGGCAACTACTCCCGCGCGCACGCTTTTCGATGTCGCCGCATGGACCCCGCGGTATCTGCACCGCACGTTCGAGCATTACCTCGTCACCGGCGATCTGACCGTGCGGTCGACCTGGCGGTCGCTATTCGAGATAACTCGACAAGGTCGACCCGGCATTACTCGCGTCCGGAACATGCTGAGTCAGTGGAGTCTCGATACGGAACAACCCGAGAGCGTGCTCGAAGCAAAGATGCTCAGCCTCTGCTTCGTCGCTGGATTTCCACCGTTCGAGTTCCAAGCAGAGATTGGTCCATACCGAGTCGACTTTCTTTGGCGAGAACAAATGGCAATCATCGAATGTGATGGTTTTGCGTATCACGGTTCGACACGGGAGGCATTCGAAAATGACCGTTTGCGTGACGCTTATCTGCAATCTCTCGGTTACACGGTGTGGCGATTTTCATTTCGACAAATCACGTCGCAGCAATACGAAGTACGCGAGCGACTGCGCAGCATTTTTCGGCGCACCGTGTAGCAAAAAGCGGGTAATTACACACCCGAATCCCTAGAGTTGATTCAGGTCATGAAACGGTTCATTCCCATCCTTCTGGCCCTATCGGTCATCAATCCCATCACTGCGGGGGTGAGGGCGGAGACGATTGCGGGCCAGACGCCCGTCGCGATTCTGGTGAACGGTCGCGGCTTTGGTCACGGCCGCGGCATGAGCCAATACGGCTCGCTTGGTTGGGCCACCAAGTTCGGCAAGACGTGGCAGGAAATCCTCGCTTTCTATTACGGCGGCACGACGCTGTCGCAGCTCACCGAAACCGATGCAGGTCTTTCACCCGGCGGCAAGATCACCATCAGGCTCACCACCCTCGACGGACGACAGACGGCCGTTTTGTCTGACAACTCGTCGCTCACTCTCGTCAACGACCCAGTGCCCGGCCGCAAGTGGGCGGCGCTCGTCGCGCGCGAGATCGCTGGCACCACCGCGCAGTACCGCGTGTGGGGCAGCACGGTCGCCAAGTGTCCCGTCGCGGCGAAGACTCCGGAGGAAAGCGGGTTCGTGCAGGTTGCCGATGTCGCGACGACTGCCGCCTTCGCAACCACACGCAGTGACGACGCAACCGCCGCCGTCGTACCGAACGATATGGTCGGCGTGTGCGAACCGGGCGGTGCCGTGCGCTATTACCGAGGTGTCGTCTCGGCCGTGAATGGAACCGACGGCGAGAACCGCGCGGTCAATACCTTGCGCGTCGACGAATACCTGCGCGGTGTGGTGCCACGCGAGTCCCCCGCATCGTGGGGCGACGCCGCAAACGGCGCAGGAATGAACGCCCTGCGTGCGCAATCCGTCGCCGCGCGCTCCTACGCGCTGTCGTCGAACGGATACTCATACGCCAAGCTGTGTGATACACAGGACTGCCAGGTGTACGGCGGCGCGGCGCTGCGTGACAAAGTCGGCGGAAAACTGACCGTCCTTGAAGACCTGCGCACCAATGCCGCGATCACCGACACCTCGGGTTTCGTCATGCGCGACGCCAACGGCAAGGTGGTGCGAACGGAGTTCACGTCCTCGAACGGCGGACGCACTGCGGGCACGACGTTCCCCCTGCGCACCGACGACGGCGACGTTGCCGCCGACCCGGCCGAGTTGCGTTGGTCGAACGTGATTTCAAAAGCCACGATCGAAAAGAAGTACCCCGAAATCGGCGTACTCGTATCGGTCGTCACGACCCACGACGGCCTGGGCGGCGAGTGGAACGGTTATGCGACGAGCGTCGCGATCAACGGCACCGCCGCAACGAAAACCCTCACCGGCTGGGAATTCCGTTCGGCATTCAGTCTGCGCGCGCCGTGGTACGAGACGACACCGATCTACGGCGCCGCGGCAGATGCACCCGTTG
Organism: Actinomycetota bacterium; assembly: GCA_046082705.1. Classification (GTDB taxonomy): domain Bacteria; phylum Actinomycetota; class Acidimicrobiia; order Acidimicrobiales; family Ilumatobacteraceae; genus F1-20-MAGs119. The sequence goes on from JBJTYJ010000273.1 coordinate 5,867, forward strand.
TTGGGTCGATGGTGTTCATAGGTGACAGCGTGAGCGAAAGCACGCGCACCGAGTTCGAGAGCATCGTGCTTCCCGCCTATCCCACCACCAACATTCAGGTTGCATCGGGCCGCTGCATGGTGGGGCCGACCTGCCTTGGTCAACCCGATGGCCTTTCCATCATCAACGCGCTCACACCCGAGCAAACGCCGGCAATCGCGCTGATCGCCTTGGGCTACAACGACATGTCGATGTCGTACGCAACCGAAATCGACCAAGTTGTCGCAGCGCTCACCGCCCGCGGCGTTCAGCGCATCGTGTTCGTCAACATGTCGACGCGCCGGCAGACCGCCGACTACGGAACCATGAACACGATGCTTTCCAATTCATCGGTTGCGTATCCGAACGTCACCGTTCTCGACTGGAACACGTATTCCGCAGACCCCGAGGAATGGCGTTGGTTCGTGAAGGACGACAACGTCCATCTCACTGCTACGGGCCAAACGGAGTTTGCGGTCTTTCTGCGCACGCAACTCGATGCACTGCGCACACAGGGGCTGCTGCCTCTCACCCCCTCACCGCTGAATTTCGTGATCGGCCTTCCCCTGAAGGAAAAGGACGAGGGCAACATGGTTCGCACCCTGCAGATCGCCCTCAACAAGGCCCTGCGCCTGCGCAAACGGGCCATCAAGCTCGACGGAATCTACGGCGACACCACGGAGACCCGCGTCGCGAAGTACGAAACAATGACCGGTCTCCCCGTCGACGGCGTGGCAGATGAAGCGGTATGGAAAGGGCTGGGCCTCGACGCACGCCCGGCACTTTCCGTGATGAAGGCGGGCACGCGCCATGCGTCGGTCAAGACCGTGCAGGCATCACTCGCGCGAGTGATGAAGGTCAGCCTGCCGACGACAGGTGTCTTCGACACGACGACACGCAACTACCTGCGCGATTTCCAACGGCGCATGAACCTGCGACCGAGCGGCGTCGTGAATCGGCCTACTTGGTTGGCGCTGATGACGACTTCAGCTCAGATTCAGTGATCCCGAACAGGCGACACCACGACTCGTCGCTGACCATTTCCGAGTAATACGCGTGGTACTCGCGCTTCAGGCGCGGATACTCGCGGCGCAGACGCATCAGGCTGGAACGCAATGCGCGCATGTCGGCCCAGAACCGTGCAGCGTCGCGTTCGAGAACGTAACCCTCGTCGAGGCGGGGGTGACGGTGCAGCAATTTCGTGCTGCGCGTCGCCAAGCCGACGGCGCGCGAGTTGATCGGCGCGACCGTCGTGCGCTTGCGCAACGTCCACTTCGGCAGGATGTAACCACCGACCAAAGGCACAGCGGCGATGAACCCCAACAGACGGATCGGCTTGGGAATACCCGCCGGCACCTGTAGCACGGCGAGTTCGGGCGGCAATGGCGATGCCTTTTCCTCGGGGCACGTGCGCACCTCGTCGTGCATCGCCGAGTGATCGACATTGCGCCAGAAGTCGGGGCCCTCGAGATAGTGGTCGAGGCCCTTCAGCATGTACTCCAGGCTGGCGTAGCGCAGCGAGAATAGGTTGCGGAATCCGAACGACAACGTGCGATACGCGGTGTGGTACCAACGATGCTTGTCGTAGACGAGCGTTTCGATCAGCAACATGTTGCGCGTCTCGTAGTACAGAGTCATCGGGCCGTTCTTCAACGCGAAGTCGGCGTGCCAGACGGCGACACCCTTCATCGTGATCGTGTGCTCGCCCGTGTGCATCAGGCCGAAAGCAACGTCGTCACCGCGAACGAACACCGGCAACGGATTGTCCTTGCCGACCGCGATTGGGAAGGCCGTGAACCACCACGCCGTGTACTCGAACTCCGACTCGGGTTCGTCGGCGAGAACCGTGATGCGGTCGCGCAGGTCGTCTTCACGGCCGACCGCACGCAGTGGATAGGTGTAACGCCATGCGTAGTGCGAGCCGGCCTCGAACTGCATCCACGGAATCTCTTCGGAGATCATCGCGCCGTGCACACAAAGGCGCGGATCGATGGCATAGCGGAACAGCGCGATCGCGCGCACGACCGACTCGACTTCCATTGTGATGTCGTCGTCCATGAAGAGAACGTGCGTGGTCCAACCGTCATTGCGGGCGTGCATGAGGCCGCGGGCAAAACCTCCCGCTCCCCCGAGATTCGGGTTCGGAACGACGCGCACCGACAAACCGTCGCCGGGGGGAAGCTCGAGGTTGCGTCCGTTGTCGACGATCGTCACCCGAAAGGCCTCGGCCACGGACGGGACCTCGCGTGCGAGTCGACGCAGGCGTTCGACGTTGGCGGTGACGTAGGGCTGGCGGTTGAAGGTGGTGACACAGGCGTTGAGGTGCACATCGCGCATGGGCGCATTGGCCGCATACCAACCACCGCGCACGAGACGCGCACCGCGAATCCGCACGTAGTACGAGTCGACGTTCGTGTCGGAGAGTTCCACCAATCGAATCGCCATAGTGCCGGCCGACGAGGCGCGCGCCGACTCGACGACTTTTTCGCTCATCCGCTTGACGGCAACGACTTCGACGTCGGCCGCACCGTCGACCTCGACGGCGACGTGCAGTTCACCCACCGATGTCTTGCGGCGCCAACGCGCGGCATGGAAGACACCGAAGTACGTGTCGTACGACTCGCTCCCCTCGCCATGACGCACGTACAAGGGCGGCTCGTGAACGTCGGGCCCCGCGGGCAGAATGCGCTGCAACAGGTGCGAGTCGGCGAAAGGCGGCGTCCAGGTCACAGCGGGTCCACCGAGAAGGGTGCGGCATCACGGCCGGCACTCCACGCGTCGAGAAGCGCGCGCACCGCACCGAGGGCTTCGTGGATCGTGACATCCATATCGAGATAACGATACGTGCCGAGACGACCAACGAAGGTGACGTTACGCAATGCCGACACCATGTCGACGTACTTGCGCAACTGGTCCTTTTCCTTCACCAAACGAATCGGATAGTACGGAACGTCGTCAGCACCGCAGAGGCGGCTGTACTCGTGGTACGTCACCGTGCGATCGTGCGATTCCCACGGCGCAAAGTGCTTGTGCTCGGTGATGCGCGTGTAGGGAACGTCGGGGTCGCAATAGTTCATGACGGGACAACCCTGGTAGTCACCTTCGTGCACCGACTTGTCGAAATCCAACGTGCGGTACCCGAGACGACCGTGCTCGAAGTCGAAGTACGCGTCGATCGGCCCGCTCCACACCACGTGGTCGAATCCGGCCAGATCGGCCCGCGACTTCGACACACCGAGCGTCACCGAAATCGACGAATGATCGAGGATGTTCGCAACGATCGGCGTGTAACCATCGCGCGGAATCGCCTGGTAGGGGTGGTTGAAGTACGAGTCCTCGTAGTTGAAGCGCACCGGCAGTCGCGCGAGGATCGATGCCGGCAGTTCATCGGGGTCGACACCCCATTGTTTGCGCGTGTAACCGTCGAAAAATGCCGCGTACAGTTCGGGTCCGACGAACCGCAGACCCTGCTCGCGGAAAGTCTGCGGGTCGGTGATCGAGGTATCGGCCTTCGACGAGATGAACGCCTCTGCTTCGGCCGGCGTGAGCGTCTCGCCAAAGAACTGGTTGATCGTCAGCAGGTTGACCGGAAGCGAGAACACCCGACCCCGAGTCGTGGCTTTGACCCGGTGGTTGTAGGGCATCATCACGCCGAATCGGTTGATGTACTGCCACACGTGTTCGTGTGCCGTGTGGAAAATGTGGGGGCCGTACACGTGCACCATGACGTCGCCCTCTTGGCGCTCGGTGTGGCAGTTGCCCGCGACGTGTGCGCGCGAGTCGAAGACCTCCACGCGATGACCGGCCTCGGCGAGTTCGCGGGCCATCACCGCGCCGGAGAAACCGGCGCCGACCACGGCGACATGACGGGGGGCATGGGGCACGCCGTCAGCCTAAATGAGCAGGGCCGAACTGGCCCGACTAATGCGACATCTGCGGGCCGCAGAGACCCTCGAGATCCTTCACTTGAATGCGATCGCGGTTGTCGTGGGTTACCGGGTTGCCCGGATCGGTGCGCAACTTGAACGTGCGGAACACCATGTCGGTGGTGTCGACCGCGAGCACACGACCGATCAACGAGTCGCCGAGGTCGAGCAACAACTTGATCGTCTCGAGCGCCTGAATCGAACCCACGATGCCGGGCAATACGCCAAGCACGCCGGCCTCGGCGCACGACGGCGCGAGTTCGGCCGGCGGCGGTTCGGGCACCATGTCGCGGTACGTCGGCCCACGCAGCGGATGGAACACGCTGACCATGCCTTCGAAGCGGAAGATCGAACCGTGCACGACCGGAATGCCGAGCTTCACGCTTGCATCGTTCAACAGGTAGCGGCTGGGGAAGTTGTCGGCACCGTCGACGATCACGTCGTAGCCGGCGATGATGTCCATGATGTTGCTCGCATCGAGACGCGTGTCGTAGGTGACGACGTTGACGTCGGGGTTGATGAGCGTCAGCGTCTTCTTGGCCGAATCAACCTTGCGATCACCGACGCGGTCGAGGTTGTGGAGAATCTGACGCTGCAGGTTCGATGCGTCGACGACGTCCATGTCGACGATGCCGATCGTGCCCACGCCCGCCGCCGCGAGATACAGCGCAGCGGGCGAACCAAGGCCGCCGGCGCCCAGCATCAGCACCTTCGAATCGAGCAACTTGGCCTGACCCTCGACTCCGACCTCGGGCAACAGCAAGTGACGCTGGTAGCGGTTCTTTTGGTCGGCCGTCAGCGACACCGGTGTCTTCCACGGCTTGCCTTCGTCCTTCCAGCGACCGAAGCCACCATCCATCGACACCACGTCGGTGTAACCAAGCTCGGCAAGCGTCTTGGCCGCGAACGCGCTGCGCACGCCACCCGCGCAGTACACGATGACGGGTGCCGACTTGTCGGTGATACGGCCCTCGATCTGTGCCTCGAGGTGACCGCGCGGGATGTGCAACACGCCGGGCAACGCGCCCTGTTCGAACTCGTCGGGTTCGCGCACGTCGAGAACAACAACCCCGCCGGCCGCAATGCGACGCTGCGCTTCGTTCGTGTCGATCTCGTTGATGGACGCCTTCGCCTGGGACAAAAGGTCACGGAAACTGGCCATGTCGAAAGCCTACCTATCGGGTCGGGAATTCCGCTTCGTCAGTCGGCGAGCCGAACCAGGCCCGGCAATACCTCGCTGATGTCGCCGTTCACCACGGCATCGGCCAGACGATCCATCTCGGTCGGCCCGCCATTCACGATGACAACCTTCGCCCCCGCCGCTTTCGCACGTGGCACCGCATTGGCCGCCGGGAACACCGACAACGTCGAGCCAATCGCCAAGAAGAGATCGCACGCCTCGGCGGCCGCCATCGCCCGCGCGATCACCTCGGGCACCAACGCCTGACCAAAGGAAATGGTGTCGCTCTTCAGCACTCCCCCACACAGCCGACACGACGGGTCGACATCGCCCGCACGCACACGTTCGAGCGTCTCGGCCATCGGCAACTTGTCGCCGCACGACCAACACACCGAGGTGAACATCGTGCCGTGCACCTCGATCACGCGGTCGGGATCATTGCCCGCACGCTGGTGCAGTTCGTCGATATTCTGCGTGACCAGCGCGTGCAGGCGGCCCTGACGCTCTAACTCGACCAATGCGAGGTGACCCGCATTCGGCTGCGCGCTCCACGCCGGCGAATGGATGCGGCTCTGCCACGCCAACTCACGAACCTCTGCATCGGCGAGATAGTGCTGCAGCGTCGCCATTTTCTCAGCCTTCGGGTTCTTCGTCCACAAACCGTTCGGTCCACGGAAATCCGGAATACCGGAATTCGTCGAAATCCCCGCACCGGTGAGAACGGTGATGTGACGCGCGTCCGAAACGAGTGCTCGCGCTGCCTCCACGTCAACGTCACTCAATTCGAACCCCTCCTCAACAGTCGCCGTGCGATGTCCCGTGATGAACCACCGACGCGGAGTTCCATGTCAGCAGTGTGGCGACCCCATTCCCGTGCGTCTACATCCCAGAACCTGTAGGCATCATCATCAAGGTCCACCACTGCATCGACCGACGATTTCGCGGGAACTTCGACGCGCGCGAAACCCACCAACTTCTGATCGGGTTCGTCGCCGTCGAGACCCGTACGGCCGACGAGGTGGGCATACACCTGCACGACCTGCACGCCGTCGCGATCATCGTCATTCTGCAGCGTCACACCAACGGCGTGGTCGTCGACAAGACGTGCATCAGTGATCGCGACGTCGGCATAACCCAGACCGAAGCCGAACGGAAACAAAGGCTCGCGACCCGTGGTGTCGAAGTGTCGGTAGCCGACGAGTCGGCCTTCGCGGTACGGGGCGATGCCGCCACGACCAGGATGGAACTCTGCTGCGGGCGTGTCACCGATGTGCCGCGGAAACGTGACGGGCAGACGTCCCTGCGGTTCCACATCGCCCGTCAACACGTCGACCAATGCATCGCCCATCTCCTGGCCGCCGAACCACGTGAACAGCACGGCATCGACGTCGTGCAGCCACGGCATCGCAACGGGCGACCCCGCATTCACCACCACGATCGTCGAGGGGCTCACCTGCGCAACCTCGGTGATCAACCTGTCCTGTTCGCCCGGGAGATCGATGTCGGTACGGTCCCACCCTTCCGATTCCCAATCCTCGTTCGTACCGACGACGATGATCGACACATCGCTGCGCGCCGCGAGTGCGACCGCGTCGCCCACCATGTCGGCGGACATCGGCGCCCGGATTCCGACGTTGATTCCGCCGAGGCTCGATGTGTCGGCATGTCGCCGTACCTCGATCATCACGCGGTGCGGCGTGCCTGCAACGAGTTCGTACGACCCTTGCACCTCGACACGGCCGGTGCCGAAGAACGATCCACCGTTCGGCGCACCCGAATTGTCGATGACGACCTTGCCGTCGACGGCCAGGGTTGCGGGACCGACAGTTTCGATTCCGAAATCCCAGGCGGCAGTCAGGTGAGGTGTGAAGTCGAACGACAAGCGTGCGCCGAATGCGAGGCCGGTTCCCGCACGACGACCCGGATCACGCGACCAAAGAATACGCATACCCCGAGGGTGCGACGTTCGGATCGGTATTGCCGTCGGGTCGTCGAGTTCGTCGGGCGTCGCAAAGACATCGAGCGTTACGTTCGCCACCATCGCAGGATCCGGTTCGGGAAGTCGCTTGGCGATGTCGCACCCCGGTTCGTGACCGACCACCGCACCACGAGGCTCGAGTCGCGTGCGAACCGCGGCGAGCGGATGCGAGATGCTCGTCGGCGTGACGTGCGCACTACCGCCACCGAGTGCGCGACAGTTCTCGGCGTTCGGCCCGATGACAGCCACACGTAAGCCCGGCTTCGTGACAAGCGGCAACACGGGTGCTGAGCCCGCGTTCTTCAGCAACACCATTCCCCTCGCAGAGGCAGCGCGAATGAGGGCACGGTCCGCCGGCGCGTCATTGGTCGTCTCGGGCCCCGGTTCGGCATCGAGCGCACCGACGCGATCCATCACACTCAGCAGGTTCGCCGCCGCACGACGGACGGCCCCCTCGTCGATGCGCCCATCACCGACCGCCGCGACGAGTTGGTGGCCGCGGTGACGCGTGGGTCCCGGCATCTCGAGATCCATGCCGGCAACGACACCTTCCACCGTCGAATGAAGGCCGTACCAATCGCTCATCACCACGCCGTCGAAACCCCACTCACCGCGCAGGACGTCGTTGATGAGCCAACCGTGGTCGGCGGCATGCAGGCCGTTCACCTTGTTGTAGGCCGTCATCACCGAAAGCACGCCGGCATCGCGGACCGCTCTCTCGAAGGGAACGAGATACAACTCACGCATCGTGCGCTCGTCGACCTGTGAGTCGATCGACATGCGTTCGAACTCAGTGTCGTTGCACACGAAGTGTTTGATGCAACTCGCGACACCCTGCGACTGCACGCCACGCACGTATGCAACCGCCATTTCGGCTGCGAGAAACGGATCCTCCCCCAACGATTCGAAATTGCGCCCACCAACCGGCGTGCGGTGCAAGTTGACCGTTGGGGCAAGGTGTACTCGCGCCCCCTTGTGGTGCAGTTCCCGGCCGAGAAGCTCGCCGATCGATCGCACGATTTCGGGGTTCCATGTCGCGGCCAGGGAGGAACCGCACGGCACGTTCAATGAAGGCACACCGCCGAAGCGGGTGCCGCGCACGCCGGCTGGGCCGTCGCTGACGCGCATGCGCGGAATACCGAGCCGCTCGATCGGCATCGTGTGCCAGATGTCGTCACCAGCGAGCAGCGACACGGCCTCCTCGAGGGTCAGTTGCGCAACGAGGGCCTCGACGCGTGTACTCGTCATCGCAATCAATGATACGACTGTCGCGCAGCGGCGGTTTCACGCACACATGGGGTCATGGCACTCACCGCACCGACAACAACCAACGCAACTCTGGCCGTTTATCCGTGGGTCGACCCGATCTTCGATTCGACAGGTTTCCCCGCACGTAGCGACTACGTCGAACAATTCTGGCTGGGCATTCTCGGCCCGACAGCCACGTGGCTGCTGCGTCGCCTGGCAAGCGGCTTCGACCACTACCCCGACGGTTTCGAACTCGATCTCGTGGAAACCGCACAAGCCCTCGGCACCACGTACCGACCCGGCCACGAATCGCCGTTCACGCGCGCAATCGAACGCCTGTCGATTTTCGGCCTCGCCCAGACGTACGCAAACGGCCTGGCCGTGCGCACCCGCGTGCCACTTCTTCCCGATCGGTATCTGCCCCGCCTGCCGCGCTACCTGCGCGACGCGCACCGCGACTATGTCATCGCCTGAACGGCGGCGGCATCGCCTAGAAGGCGGTGAAGTTGCAGACGGTGTCGATGAGGAGGCGCGTGCCGAAAGCGGTTGCACCCTTCTGCATCCAACCGTCGTCACCATCGACCTTCATCGGCCCCGCAATGTCGAGGTGCGCCCAGGGCGTGTCGCCGACGAATTCGCTGAGGAAGAGACCTGCCGTGATCGAGCCACCGTACGGACCGCCGATGTTGCGCATGTCGGCAACCGTCGAGTCGAGAAGCTTGCGGTAGTCCTTCACCAAGGGAAGTTGCCAGATCGGCTCGTCGACGCGCGACGACGCCTTGCGCAACTGCTCGACGAGGCCGTCGTTGTTGCCCATCACACCGGCGACCTTTTCGCCGAGCGCAACGATGCAGGCGCCCGTCAGCGTCGCAATGTCGATGATGGCGTGCGGCTTTGCCTCGGTTGCCAACGACAACCCGTCAGCCAGAATCAAACGGCCTTCGGCATCGGTATTGTGGATTTCCACCGTCTTGCCGTTGCGCATCGTGAGAACGTCACCCAACTTCAGCGCCGAGCCCGACGGCATGTTGTCGGTGCACATGAGGTACGCCGTCACCTGCACCTTGCAGTTCAACGATGCGAGCGTGCTCATCGTGGCGAGAACCGCGGCTGCACCCGACATGTCCATCTTCATGACCGCGTGCGAAGGGTCCGACGGCTTGAGCGAAATGCCACCCGAGTCGTACATGACACCCTTGCCAACGAGAATGACGTGGCCCTTGCGACCCTTGATCATCTTCGCGCCGGACGTCGGCGTGTAGACGAGCTTCACCATCCGCGGCGGTTCGGTGCTGCCCTTGTTCACGCCGAGGATGCCACCGCACCCCATGTTGGCCAACTGGTC
>JBJTYJ010000274.1:0-23268 GCA_046082705.1 Actinomycetota bacterium
TCCGACACATATCAAGGCGACGCCTGCGGACTGGTCGAGGAATTCCGTGCGGGCCGCCGCAACCCCGTCGAAGAGATGACTGCCTCGATTGCTGCGGCCGAGGCGAACAAGAAAACCGGCCTCAACGCATTCAGCTTCATCGACCCCGATCGTGCGCTCGCTGCCGCGGCACGCGCCGACGTCAACCTGCCCTTCGGGGGCGTGCCCCTTGCCGTGAAGGAACTCGAGTCGGTTGCCGGCTGGCCCGACACCGAAGCAAGCGTTGCATTCGCGAACCGCCGCGGCACGCACACGTCGCTGCAGGTCGAACGTCTCACGATCGAAGGCGGGATGATTCCCTACGCGATGACGACGGCGAGCGAATTCGGTGGCGTCAACGTGACGCGCACCCTGCTCAACGGCGCAACACACAACCCGTGGCAGCACGGCCGCACACCCGGTGGTTCGTCGGGCGGCAGCGCGGCCGCCGTTGCGGGTGGTCTGTGCACGATCGCAACCGCGGGCGACGGCGGCGGGTCGATTCGCATACCCGCGGGGTTCTGCGGTCTGGTTGGTTTGAAGTCGACATACGGACGCATTCCCCGCGCTCCGATGCACTACCTCGGCAATCTCACCGTGTCGACGGGTTGCGTGTCACGCAGCATCCGCGACACCGCACGTTGGTTCGACGTCGCAAACGGACACGATGCACGCGACCCATTGTCACTGCCCCGTGTGTCGGGGTGGGAAGACGAACTTGGCAGTATCGACCTTCGCGGACTTCGTGTTGCGGTCGTTCCCGACTGGGGTGGCGCGACCGTGTCTCCGGCGATGTGGAGCGTGCTCGAAGATGCCGCCGACTGGCTGATTCGCACGACGTCGATGCGTCGCGTCGAAGCCGACACGACCTTGCCCAGCATGGGTGCGGCCTGGTCGATTTCGGGAATGATCTCGATCCGCGAGGAACTCGGCGACCTGTGGCCGGGATGCGCCGACGACCTGACACCAGAAATTCGCATGGGATTGCAGTTCACCGAAGGTCTCTACGGATCGACCGCTCGCCACAAAATCGAAACACGCCGCGGTGCGTTGAACGAACGCATGGCCGAGATCTTCCGCAACGTCGACGTCGTTATGACGGCGAGCAATCCCGACGTGGCCTTCGACGCCAACGGTCCCCTTCCCGACACCTTCGGGGGCATCGTTGCAGGAGCCAACAACAACGGCCGCCTCACCTTCCCCGCAAACCTGCACGGCAACCCGGCGCTTTCGGTTCCTGCCGGTGAGGTCGAGGGCCTTCCCGTCGGCTTGCAGATTGTCGGCAAGCACTTCCAGGAACAGGTGCTCCTCGAGATCGGCCTTGCAATGGAACGCGGCCGGCCGTGGCCCTGCGTTGCGCCGCTCGCCCGTTGATCTGACAACATCTCCCCCAACACACGACGACGTTCCGGGGGGAACCAATGACCACGAATCAGCCGCCGTTGACGGGAATCAAGGTTGTCGACATGTCGACGATGATTTCCGGACCGCTCACCGCGATGATGCTCGCCGACTACGGCGCCGACGTCATCAAGATCGAGTCACCCGGCCAGGGCGACCTCATGCGTTATCTCGGCACGCAAAAGAACGGTCTCACCGGCCTCTTCCACCTCAACAACCGCGGCAAGCGTTCGATCGGCCTGAACGTGAAGTCGAAAGAGGGCCTCGAGATCCTGACCAAGCTCATCTCCGAAGCCGACGTGTTCGTGCAGAACTACCGCCCCGGCGCACTCGAGCGCCTTGGTCTCGGCTACGAAGACGTGAAGAAGTTCAACCCGGGAATCATCTACGTGTCGATCAGCGGCTACGGACCCGATGGCCCGAACAGCCACCGCCGCGTGTACGACAACGTCATCCAGGCCGCGAGCGGTGTCGCATCGGTACAAGCAGATCCGGGTACAGGCAAGCCGCAGATGTTGCGCAATCTTGCCTGCGACAAGGTCACCTCGTACACCGCCATGCAGTCGATCTGTGCTGCACTGTTTGCACGCGAGCGCGGCACGGCACAGGGCCAGCACATCGTTGTCGCAATGCTCGACGCCGCAGTGTCGTTCCTGTGGCCCGACGCCGGCATGGATGCAACCGTCCTCGACGACGATGCAACCCGCATGCCCACACTCGGCGCGAACTACAACGTGACGGTTCTCGAAGACGGCTACTGCGCAAGCGCGGCTGTCAGCGACGTCGAGTTCAAGGGACTGTGGGCCGCACTCGGTCGGCCCGACCTTGCCGATGACCCGCGCTTTTCCACCGCCGTCGCACGCTCGCAGAACACACCCGAGCTCGTGAAGACGATGAAGGAGCTGTCCTCGAATACCAAGCTCGCCGACTTCCTGCGCGTCGCCGAAGAACACGACCTCCCCGCTTCGGCCGTCAACTCCATCGCCGACCTGCCCAACGACGCACAGATCAAGAACAACAAGATCTTCGTCGAGCGCACCCACCCCGTCATGGGCAAGGTGCGCGAGGTGCGCCCCGCAGCACGATTCAGCGACACCGAACTTCGCGTCAGCGCACCCGCACCGATGCGCGGTGAACATTCCGACGACATCGTGCGCGAAATCGGCCTCGACCCGGCCGCTCTGCGCGAAGCAGGCGCAATCTTCTAGCGAATCAGCGCGTCAATGAACGGCCGACGATCTCTTTCATGATCTCGGTCGTGCCGCCGTAAATCGTCTGGATGCGACTGTCGGCCCACGCACGGGCGATCGGGTACTCGCGCATGTAGCCGTAGCCACCGTGCAACTGCAGACAACGGTCGACGACCTTGTTTTGCAGTTCGGTGCACCAGTACTTCGCGGCCGCCGCCTGCTCGGCACTCAGCTTCGCCTCGCAATGCAGTTCGACACAGCGGTCGACGTACACCTGGGCGATCTGAACCTCGGTCGCAAGTTCGGCGAGCAGGAATTTCGAGTTCTGGAACTGCGAAATCGACTGGCCGAACGCCTTGCGTTCCTTCGTGTAGTCGAGTGTCCACTTCACGGCTGCATCGGCCACGGCGATGGCGCCGACGGCGATGCCGAGGCGTTCCTGTGCGAGGTTCGTCATCAGATACACGAAGCCCATGCCCTCTTCGCCGAGCAGGTTCTCGGCGGGCACTTCGACGTCGTTGAAGAACAGTTCGGCCGTGTCCTGCGCATGCATGCCCAACTTGTCGAGGTTGCGGCCGCGCTCGAAGCCCCTCATGCCGCGCTCGATGATGAGCAGCGAGAACCCGCGGTGTCCCTTTTCGGGATCCGTCTTGCAGACGGTGATGACGAGGTCGCTGTTGATGCCGTTCGAGATGAAGGTCTTGGCACCGTTGACGATGAAGACTCCGCCCTTCTTCACACCCGTCGTGCGCACACCCGCGACGTCGGAGCCGGTGTTGGGCTCGGTGATGCCGAGCGCACCGATGATTTCACCGGTGCACATGCCCGGAAGCCAACGCTTCTTCTGCTCGTCGTTGGCAAGTTCGAGGTAGTACGGCAGGACGATGTCATTGTGCAGCGTGATGCCGTTGCCGCTACCGATGACACCGGTCGTGCCGATCTCCTCGGTCATGATCGCCGCGAAGCGGTAGTCGTTCGTTCCGCCGCCGCCGTACGACTCGGGAACCGTGAGTCCGAGGAAGCCCTGCTTGCCGGCGTCGATCCACAGGTCGCGCGGCGTGATGCCCTCGTTTTCCCACTCTTCGTGGTTCGGCACGACGCGGTCGTCGAGCCACCCGCGAAAGGCCGAGCGGAATTGGTCGTGGGTCTCGTCGAAGATCGTGCGCGGGAAGGCTTCCATGGCCCGAGAATCTAGACCGCCGTGGGAAAACGGCCCCAAACGTGCGGGCTATCCGGCGAGCGTCGCGCGGGCCACCAAGTCGGTGCCGAACGACGTGAGAATTGCGAGGTACAGCAGACCCGTCGCTGCCATGACCGCCGAGTAGCTGCGTTCTTTCAACGCCGCCTTGGTGACGACGACGAGGATCCCCGTCATCACGACACAGGCAATCCAGAACCAGCCCAACATGCCGTTCCAGCCATCGTCGACCGAACCGGTGAGGACGCTGATCATGCCCGTCGGCAACAGCATCGCAACGATCTCGAGCGGCAGTGCCCAATACATGACGTCGACAAGGTCCTTCAGCAACTTGCGCTGCATGCCCGGCTGGACCAGATACCAGTGACCAAGAAGCATCGCGTCGGTGATGGCGCCGAGGAACATCGCACCGATGACCACGCGGTACGAGGCCAACAGCGAGTCCCACGTGCCCGACGACGCATCGAGCGCTCCGGCCACCACGCCGATGCCGCCGATCAACGGTGCGAGGAGCAACCGATGCGGCGGGGTTTTGCGCAGCGTCACGAGTGCAAGCACTACAACGATCAGCGACGCAGCCTCGCGCACGGGCACCGCGCCGAGCGCCAGACCCGCGGCAAATGCGCCCGCGGCCATCGCCGCGTACACGCCGTGCAACAGCCACGTGTAACCGCGGCCGATTTCGCTGTTGCGCACCGTCAGCCAGCAAAAGAGCAAACCACCGCTCGCCCACTGCAGAAGAACGGTCGATGCATCGAGACGAATCACGGATTGCAAGTTAGGCGACGGCGACCCGTCGCGGGTGGTTCAGCGCGCGGTGACGGTGTCGGTGTCGCGACCCGAGCGGATGAGCGTGCCGGGTCGGGCATTGAGAAGTTCACCGTGTTCGACCGCATGCACGCCGTTCACGATGACGTGTTCGATGCCGAGGGCCTCGCCGTACACGCGGCCCGCACCACCGGGAAGGTCGAACTTCATGTACACCTCGCCCGGGCCAACGGTGTCGGGATCGAGGACGACGACGTCGGCGAAGTAGCCCTCTTGCAGACGACCACGATCGCGCAGACCGTACAGACGCGCCGGACGATCGGTCAGGTGTGTCACGGCTTCTTCGAACGACATCAGGTTGCGCTCACGCACCGCGCGGGCAAGCAACGTGGTGGAGAACGAGAACGAGTCGATCATGTCGAGGTGTGCACCCGCATCGCTTGCACCGACGATCGCGCGATCGTCGCGCCACACTTCGACGCGCTTGGCCCACGTGTCATCGCCCTGGCCCTTGTCGGGCACCGTGATGACGGTGTTCAGGTTGTCGTCGATCACGATGTCGGCGAGTGCATCCCATGGTTCCTTGCCGAGTTCCTTGGCGATGTCGCCGATGAGGCGTCCCTGGTAGGGCTTCCACTTGTCGCTGAAGGTTTCGAGAAGCATGTATGCCGCCCAGTTGCCGATCGAACGAGTCGGGCCGACGGTCGACTGTGCCTTGTCGTTCATTTCCTGGCGGCCCTTCGGGTCGCACAGCATCGCCAACTTCTCTTCGGGCGGCAGAGCCATCAGCTCGTCCCAGCCGTTGAGAATGTCGAGAATGAAACCGCTGCGCAGATTCAACCGCGTGCGGAACGTGTCGGGCAAAGTGAGCGCAAGCACCTTCCCGCCACGCTCTTTGGCGATGTCGTAGCCCTCGAGTTGGTGCTGCACGAGATCCCAGTTCTGGGCATAGACCTGCAGCAGGTTCCAGTTCAACGGCCGGTTCGCCGCCGCACTCATGTCGGCCATCAGTTCGAACGTCTCGCGCTCGAAGCGTCCGACGGCGGGGATGAACTCGAGCGTCGTGCCGGGAAATTCGCTGACAACCGAGCACAGCTTGATCAGCTCATCGCGAGAACCATGACGCGACGGCACGGGAACACCCGTGTGGTCGTTGTGGCTCGTCGACCAGGTGGACGAGAAACCCATGCCGCCTGCACGCAAACCCTGACGCAACAGCTCGCACATCGCATCGATTTCTTCGGGGGTTGCCTCGCGACGCGTCGCATCGTCGTGCATGACAACGCGACGCAGTGCGCTGTGACCGACGAGGAAGCCGGCGTTCGGCATCAACTTGCCGTCGATCGCGTCGAGGAATTCGCCCGTGGTGCTCCAGTTCCACGGAACACCCTCTTGCAGGCTCTCCAAGGGCATGCCCTCGACGCGCGCCAACATGCGCATGAGGTAGTCGCCGTCTTGCGGCGTCAGCGGTGCGATGGTGAAACCGCAGTTGCCGGCCATCACTGTGGTGACACCGTGCAGCGGCGACGGGCTGAGCGAGGAGTCCCAGAAGGCCTGTGCGTCGTAGTGCGTGTGCAGGTCGATGAAACCCGGCGTCACCAACTTGCCCGTGGCGTCGATGACCTTTCGCGCATCGCCGCTGACATCACCGATCGCAACGACCTTGCCGTCGGCGATACCGACGTCGGCACGCCGACGCGGCGCACCCGTACCGTCAACAACTTCCCCACCACGAATGAGCACGTCCAACATTTCGATTCTCCCGGTTCGATTCAGCGAACTACGGAAGAGAACTTAGGCGAGGACGACGAGGTCGTGCGACACGGCGTTCATCGGCAACGGGCCGTTGGCCGTGGCGACGACGATGTCTTCGAGACGCATGCCGAACTTGCCCGGGACGTAGATACCGGGCTCGATCGAAAAGGCATGACCGGCCTCGAGAAGCTCAGTGTTGCCCGACACGATGTACGGGTCTTCGTGGGCCTCCATGCCGATGCCGTGGCCGGTGCGGTGAACGAAGTACTCGCCATAGCCGGCCGCGGCGATGATGTCGCGCGCGGCGGCGTCGACCGATTCGCAGGTGACACCGACGACGGCAGAAGCCACCGAAGCGGCCTGCGCTTCTTTCAACACGGCGTAGGCGTCGCGCACCTCCGGGGCGGGTTCGCCCAGGTACACACAACGCGTGATGTCGCTGCAGTAGTCGGCCATGGTGCCACCGAAGTCGCAGAGAACGATCTCACCCGCGCGAATGACCCGATCACCCGGGTGATGGTGCGGGCTTGCCGCGTTTTCGCCCGCGGCAACGATGGCGAAGTTGACGACGTCGTGACCCTCGTCCAACAAGCGCTGCGAAATGTCGGCCGAGACCTGCGCTTCGGTACGACCGATGAGCGGAATGGCTCCGGCGTGCAGTTGTGCGGCCACGCGGTCGGCAGCCGCGCCGGCGCGCTGAAGCGCGGCAATTTCGGCGGCGGTCTTCAGACGTCGCAACGGGCCAACGACATCGACGGCGCGAATCCATTCGACGTTGGGCGTGTGCGGCAGCAATTCGACGAGAAACCGGGCCCACAACTGGTCGCCGACGGCGACACGACGGGCGCCTTTGGCGAGCGTCGCCGTGAGTGCCACGGGATCGTCGGTTTCGTTCCACGGCGCAGTTGCAAACACCGTGGGGTGTGGCGCAACACGCGGCTCTTCGAGACGCGGAATCACGAGCGTTGCGATTCCCGCACGTGGCACGACGAGCATCGTGAGCCGTTCGAGGGGCATCGCGTGATAGCCGGTGAGATACGGCAGGTCGTGACCGACCGACAACATGACGATGTCGACGTTGCGCTCGGCCATCGCTCGTTGCACGCGTGCGAGACGCTCTTCGAACACCGACGACGGCAAGCCGGAACCTCCGCGCGAGTTCACGAGATCACCACCGGAACCGCGACACCCGCCGACTCGGCGGACTCACGTGCGTGGTAGCACGACCGCGTGAGCGGGCTCGATTCCACGTGGCCGATGCCGAGTGATTCACCGAACGACTTGAGGTGATCGAACTCCGCAGGTTCGACCCATCGCGCAACCGGAAGATGGTTCGTGGTTGGGCGCAGGTACTGGCCGATCGTGACGATGTCGATGCCCACACTCGCCAAGTCGACCAAGGTTGCCTCGACTTCCTCGATGGTTTCACCCATGCCGACGATGATGCCCGACTTGGTGGTGAGGTCGGCGGCTTTGCCGCGGGCGAGCACCGACAGGCTGCGGGCGTAACCCGCGCTCGGACGCACCGCGCGCTGCAGTCGCGCAACGGTTTCGATGTTGTGGTTCAACACGTCGGGCTTGGCCACGATCAACAGGTCGAGCGATTCGGCGCCCTTGACGTCGGAGATGAGGGTTTCCACGCGAGTGAGGGGTGAGCGACGGCGGATCGCGCGCACGCAATCGGCGACGTGCGCCATTCCTCCGTCGGCCAGGTCGTCGCGCGCGACCATCGTGAGCACCGCGTGCATCAGGCCCATGCGCGCAACCGCCTCGGCGACGCGGGCCGGTTCATCGGTTTCGGGGTCGAGCGGCTTGCGCGTGTCGACGAGACAGAAACCGCAGGCGCGCGTGCACCGCTCGCCCAGCACCATGAACGTCGCGGTGCGGTCAGCCCAGCATTCGGACAGGTTCGGGCACCCGGCTTCCTCGCACACGGTCACGAGACCGAGGTCGCGCACGACCTTTTTCGTCTCCAACACTTCAGGACCGTGGTTCACCTTGGGGCGCAGCCACTCGGGCTTGCGTTCCTCGATGGCGATGCCACCCGTGACACCGGCCTGTGCGAGACGACCGGTGAGACGCACCTTTTCCCCCGCACCCGCGCCGCGCGAAAACGGTGAGAGGTCTTCCGGGCGTTGTACCCACGCAACGTCGCGACGATCGACCATGCCGTTCGAGAATCGCGCGGCAACGTGGCGCGCAACGACGTCGGCAACATCGTGCATCGAAGCAGAAATGCCTTCTTCGCGCAGCGACGTGACCGGATGTTCGGCGATGCCGCAGGGCACGATGTGTTCGCGCATGTAGGTGAGGTCGGTTTCGACGTTCAGCGCGAAGCCGTGCATCGTGCGGCTGCGTGTCAGGCGCACACCGATGGCGCAGATCTTGCGGGGGCGACCCTCGTCGACGCCCAGCCATACGCCGGGATAGCCGTCGAAGCGCGATGCATTCGTGACGCCGAGTTCCGTCAACGAATCGATGATCACCTGTTCGATGCCGTGCACGTAGGCGGTTGTGTCGGCAGGGCCGGCCTTGCCGCCATGCTTCGGCGCGAGCGAGAGAATCGGGTAGCCGACAAGCTGCCCGGGACCGTGGTACGTGACGTCGCCGCCACGGTTCACCTTCACCAACTCGGCACCCACGTCGGCCGGCGTGCACTTCAGGTTCTTCTCAAGCTCGGCACTGGGGCCGTACGTGAAGACGTGCGGGTGCTCGAGCAGCACCAGGTACTGACGTTCGGTGTGCGTGAACAACGCCTCTTGCAGCGCGAACGCCTCGCGGTAGGGAACGCGTCCCAACCAGCGGATGTTCAGCGGTGTGGTCATGCGCGGTCTAAAGCTCGGCAGTCCAGTCGCGGGTCTCGAGGATCTGCTTGATCTTCGAGAGGAAGTTCGCGGCGTACGCACCGTCGAACGCGCGGTGGTCCCAGCTCATCGCCAGGTTGCCGACCGGGTGGATGGCAATCGACTCGCCGCCGCTGGGCGTGTTCACCACGACGGGCTTGCGCACGATGGCGTCGGTCGAGATGATCGCAACCTGCGGTTGGTTGATGACCGCCATGGTCAGTACCGAACCCGCCGAGCCGTTGTTCGACAGCGTGAACGTGCCGCCCTGGATTTCGTCGGGCGTGAGTTTGCGGTTCTTGGCACGCGTGCCGAGGTCGCTGATCTCGCGCGCGAGCGCACGCAGACGCTTGGTCTCCGCGTCGCGCACGACCGGAACCAAAAGGCCCTGGTAGTCGAGGTCGACTGCGATACCCAGGTCGACATAGTTGTGCACGACGAGTTCGTTGCCGTCGACCGAGGCATTCATGTGCGGGAACTCGGTGATCGCGTCGACGACCGCGCGCGAAATGAAGGGCAGGTAGGTGAGGCTGAAGCCTTCGGACTTCTTGAATTCGTCCTTCACCTTGTTGCGGGCGCGGTCGACGTTGGCATAGTCGACTTCGACCACGCTGAACGTGTGCGGACTGACCGACTTGGACATGACCATGTGTTCGCCGGTGAGCTTGCGGATCTTCGACAACTTGATGCGCTTTTCGCGGCCGTCTTCGGACACCGCGCCTGCTTCTTTCTTTGCAGCAGGCTTTGCGGCAGGTGCGGGTGCAGGCGCCGCAGCGGCTGCGGGTGCAGCTGGCGCAGCGGTAGCAGGTGCCGACTTGCCACCCTGGGCGTCGATGACGGCAAGAACGTCTTCGCGCGTGATGCGTCCACCGGGGCCCGTTCCCTTGATCGCTGCCGCATCGAGATTGTTCTCGGCGATGAGACGACGCACGACGGGCGACAACAGCGGTGCGCCACCGGGCGTGGGTGCCGGTGCGGGTGCGGGCTTGGCAACCGGCGCAGGTGCGGGCGCAGGGGCCGGTGCCGGTTCGGGTACCGGTGCAGCCGCCGGGGCGGGTGCTGCAGCAGGTGCGGGTGCGGGTGCCGCACCGGCGTCACCGACGACGGCAATCACCGCACCCACGGGAACCGTGTCGCCTTCGTTCGCCTTGATCTCGGTGAGAACGCCCGCGACGGGCGACGGCACTTCGGTGTCGACCTTGTCGGTCGAAACCTCGAAGAGCGGCTCGTCGGCTGCGACTGCATCGCCGACCTTCTTGAACCACTTCGTGATGGTGCCTTCGGTGACGGTTTCACCGAGCTGAGGGAGGGTTACGTTTGCCATATCTGTGCCCTGCTTTGTGATTAGGCGTTGATCGAACGTCCGGTCATCGACAGCATCGTTTCGCCGAAGAGTTCCGAAAGGCTGGGGTGCGGTTGGATGAACTCGGCAACCTCGGCGACCGTGGCCTCCCAGTTGACGGCGAGATAGCCGCCCGACAACTGCTCGGTCACCCACGGGCCGACCATCTGCACGCCGAGCACCTGTCCTGCGGTGCCGTCGGCGTTCTTCTTCGCGATGACCTTGACCAGGCCGTCGGTTTCACCCACGATCATCGCGCGACTGTTCGCACGGAACTGGTGCTTGCCGACGACGACGTCGTAACCGGCGGCCTTTGCGCTTTCCTCGCTGTGGCCGGCCCACGCCACTTCGGGGTGGCAGTAGATGGCCCACGGCACGCGGTCGTACGCAACGGGCGCGACCGGCTCACCAAGAATGCGCTTCACCGCGAGAATCGCCTCGGCGTAGCCGACATGCGCGAGCTGCGGGGTGTTGATGATGTCGCCGATCGCGTACACGCCCGCCTCGGCGGTTTCGCAGTACTCGTTGACTTCGATGAAGCCGCGGTCGGTGACCTTGACCGCGGTGCCCTGCAGGCCGAGGAGGTCGGCGAACGGGCGACGACCAACCGACACGACAACGGCATCGACTTCGAGACTTTCACCATCGCCGAAAGCGACCACGGTTCCACCGCTGCCGTTGGGCGTATGACCCTTCACCGAGACACCGGTCTTGATGTCGATGTTCTTCTTCTTGAAGCTCTTCACGACCACGTTGGCGAGGTCGATGTCGAGGCCGGGCAGAATTTTCGGCAGGCCTTCGAGAATCGTGACCTGCGAACCGAGATCAGCAAAGGTCGATGCGAACTCGCAACCAATTGCGCCGCCACCGATGACAGCTACGCGCGCCGGCAACTTGTCCAGCATCAACACCTCGTCCGAGGTCATGATCGGCCCACCGACTTCGAAACCGGGGATGGTGCGCGGCACCGAGCCTGCAGCGAGGATCACGCTCTTGCCCTGCACCTGCT
The DNA here is from genome assembly GCA_046082705.1 of Actinomycetota bacterium. Classification (GTDB taxonomy): domain Bacteria; phylum Actinomycetota; class Acidimicrobiia; order Acidimicrobiales; family Ilumatobacteraceae; genus F1-20-MAGs119. The sequence goes on from JBJTYJ010000274.1 coordinate 11,525, forward strand.
GCGTCGAGCCATCAGCGGCAGTGACGGTGACGGTCTTGCCTGCGCCGAGCGAACCCGCGCCGAGGAGATAGGTCACCTTCTTCGCTTTGGTGAGACCGGTGAGGCCCTTCACCAAACCCTCGACGATTTTCTGCTTGCGTGCCTGCGTGACGGAGAAGTCGACGCCGTTCGCGGTGGAGTTGACACCGAATTCGGCGGAATGCGCGACGTGTCGGGCGACCGCCGCGGTTTCGAGGAACGCCTTGGCGGGGATGCAACCACGGTTCAGGCAGGTACCGCCGATGGTGTCCTTTTCTATGAGGGCCACGGACAGGCCTGCCGACGCACCGTAAAAGGCCGCCGCATAACCACCCGGACCACCGCCGATAACCACGAGGTCGTAAAGGTCTGCCATAACGCCGCCAACCCTAATGGCTAGGGGGTTCCTGCAGCCCACTGGCGCTGCTCGCCGGCGCGCACGTAGGCAACGGTCGGCGCCGATTCGGCCGAATCGAAACGAACCGTGCACTTCGTCGACTCGGTGGCGGTGACGGCTCGGCACGCACGCGGATCATCGGACTCGACTGCCTCGCGAACCCGTCCGTCGGCGAGCAGGCGCCATCCATTTGCAGCCCCCGAGGCGAGGTCGACTCCGGTCATCGTCACCGTGACCAATGTCGCGTCGGGGCGTCGGTCGATGTCGAGCACCGACACGGTCATGTCGCCCAAAGTGACCTCGTCGCCGAGCGCCAGAACCTCGACCTGCTTTTCATCGTTGGCTACCTGGATGAGCTTGATGCCCCCTGCAATGAGAATCGCGAGGCCGCAGAGGAGTGCAGTGAGTATGAGTTTCCGTGTGCTCATCGGGACAACCAGCCTACGAAGGACATACCCTTTCCGTCATGCGCATTGCCATCACCGGCGCGTCGGGCCTCATCGGCACGGCGCTCACCTCCCACCTCCGCGGCAACGGCCACGAAACGGTCTCGTTCGTTCGTCGCCCCGCCGCATCCCCCGCCGAAATCACATGGGACCCGGCGAACGGAAAATTGACTGCGCACGACCTCGAGGGTGTCGATGCCGTCATCCACCTTGCCGGTGCGGGCATCGGTGACAAGCGCTGGAGCGAGTCGTACAAGCGCGAGATTCTCGAAAGCCGTACGCGCAGCACCGAGTTGTTGGCGCAGCGCATGACCGAAACCGAGAAGCGCCCGACGATCTTCCTCTCGGGTTCGGCGATCGGCATCTACGGCGCACGCAACGACGAGGAACTCGACGAAAAAGGTTCGCACGGCACCGGCTTTCTCGCCGACGTGTGCGAACGCTGGGAACGCGCCACCGGCCCCGCGCACGCCGCGGGTATTCGTACGGTTCACCTGCGCACCGGCATCGTGTTGTCGACCGAGGGTGGCGCGCTGAAAAAGCAGCTCCCGCTCTTCAAACTTGGTCTCGGTGGCAAGTTCGGAAACGGCCAGCAGTGGCAGAGTTGGATCTCGATCACCGACGAGGTGCGTGCGATCTCGCACTTGCTGAAGAGCAACGTCAGCGGCGCGGTGAACCTCACCGCCCCCAATCCCGTCACCAACGCCGAATTCACCAAGGTGCTCGCTTCCGTCGTGAAGCGTCCCGCGGTGCTGCCGATCCCCGGCTTCGGGCCAAAGGCACTGCTCGGTTCGGAACTCGCCGATGCCTTGTTGTTCACGGGCCAGCGCGTGGTGCCAAAAGCCCTGCTCGCCGACGGTTACGTGTTCACGCACTCCGCGCTCGAAGCAGCGTTGCGCGACCTTCTTCGCAAATAAATGCCCCCACCACAAAGCCCGACCGAAACCTATGACGTCGTCGTCGTAGGCGCCGGCCTTGCAGGGCTTTCCTGCGCTCGTCACCTGCAGCGCGCGGGTCGAAGCGTGGTGGTTCTCGAGGCGAGCGACGGCGTGGGTGGTCGCGTACGCACTGACGTCGTCGACGGCTTCCGCCTCGACCGCGGTTTCCAGGTGTTGCTCACCGCCTACCCCGAGGTGCGCAGCGACATCGACTTGGTGAAGTTGTCGATGCGCTACTTCTCCCCCGGCGCACTGGTGCGCACCAAGGACAAGAACCACGTCGTCACCGACCCGTTCCGCGATCCCGCGCACCTCGCCTCGACTGCGCTCGCACCAATCGGCAACATCGCCGACAAGGCCCGCATCGCGCTTTTCCGTCTGCGCATGCAACGCACACCCGCCCGCACGTTGTTGCGCGGTGAAGACCTCGCGACCGCCGAGGCGCTGGCGAAGGCCGGATTCTCGAAGCGCATCGTCGACACCTTCTTCAAGCCGCTCGTCGGCGGCATTCAGCTCGACCCGCACCTCGCCACGTCGCGACGAATGTTCGACGTCATCTTCCAGTCGCTGTCCAACGGCGACACCGGCGTTCCCGCGTTGGGAATGGGTGCACTGTCGCAACAACTCGCCGCACACCTGCATCCGTCGGTCGTGCGTCTCAACTCGCCCGTCGCAAGCGTCGACGCGAACGGCGTTGTGACAACCGATGGAACACGCATCGACGCGCGAGCAGTCGTCGTCGCAACCGAGGGACCCGCCGCCGCGAAACTGACCGGCATTGCCGAGCCCGGTTCGCGACCCGTCAGTTGCTTCTACTTCGCCGCGCCAAAGGCGCCGACACCGGACAAACTCATCGCGCTCGACGGTTTCTCCGGCGGACCCGTCCTCAACCTTGCGGTCATGAGCAACGTCGCCCCCGAATACGCACCCGCCGGCCAGCACCTCATCGCCGCTGCGTGTCCGGGCGCAACCGAAGACACGCACCCCGGCCTGCGTGACACCGTGCTCGCGCAGTTGCGCTGGTGGTGGGGCAAGGACGTGGCGCAATGGCGTCACCTGCGCACGTACAACATTGCCCACGGCCAGCCCGACCAAACCCCACCCTTCTCGCCCAAGAAGGCCGTGTCACTGGGCGACGGCCTGTTCGTCACCGGCGACCACCGCGACACGGGCTCGATTCAGGGTGCGATGTACTCGGGTAGACGTTGCGCCGCCGCTGTGCTCGAATACCTTGCATGACAACCTCTCCGTTCCTCGAAAGCACCATCGATTCCAAGAACGAGGTGATTCGCGTGTCGCTCGTCGTGCCGGCCGCCGCGAAGGACATCTTCGATCTTCTCGCCAGCCCCGCCGGCCACGCCGTCATCGACGGTTCGGGCACCGTGCGCTCGCCACAGTTGGCAGCCCCCGATCGTCTGTCGCTCGGCGCGAAGTTCGGCATGGACATGAAGAAGGGCGTGCCCTACAAGATCACCAATGAAGTGGTCGAGTTCGAAGAAAACGCGCGTATCGCCTGGAGCCACTTCGGTGGCCACATCTGGCGCTACGTCCTCGAGCCACAGGCCGATGGCGGCACCAAGGTGACCGAGGAGTTCGACTGGAAGACGAACAGGTCGAAGCTGATGTTGAAGGTCATCAACGCCTTCTCGAAGAATCACAAGTCGATGGAGCAAACGCTTATTCGCATGCGCGACCACTTCGCGAACAAATAACCTGACGGCGTGACAATCTCGCTGCCCCGCGGCTTCCATTCGTACGTCGCGAACATCGGCGTCAAGGATTCCACCGACGACTTCACCCTCGTCGTCACCGACACAACGTGTGCCGCGGCGGGCGTCTTTACCCAAAGTCGCTTCGCCGGCCCCAGCGTTGTCGTATCCCGCGCCCACCTCGCCGACAATTCGGCGCGCGCGATGGTCGTCATCTCAAAGAACGCCAACGTCGCGAACGGCCCACAGGGACTCGCCGACGCAAACGAAGTCGTCGACGGGGTCGCCAGGGCGCTCGGCTGCACGGCAAGCGACGTCCTCATCGCATCGACGGGTGTGATCGGCCGGCCCTACCCGATGGATCGCATCCGCGCCGGCCTTGCCAACATTCCAAAGGCGATCGACGGCACCGATGCCGAAGCAGTTGCGCGCGGCATCATGACCACCGACACGATCCACAAGATTGCGCAGGCCACCGTCACCGGAACCACTGCGCGCATCGTCGGCGTCGCCAAAGGCGTCGGCATGATCGAACCCAACATGGCGACCCTCATCACCATGATGTTCACCGACGCAAAAGTCGAACCGGCGAAACTCGACTCCATCTTCCGCCGCGTCATGGATCGCACGTTCAATTGCGTCTCGGTCGACACCGACACCTCCACCAGCGACACCGCGGTCATTCTCGCCAGCGGCGCCGCGGGAAACGTCGACGATGCGGCGTTCCAGACCGCACTGCACGAAGTCGCCCTCTCGCTCACCAAACAGGTCGCCCGCGACGGTGAAGGTGCCGAAACTCTCATCGAGGTCACCGTCGACAACGCACGCGATGCCGAACAGGCCAAACGTGTCGCCAAGTCGATCGTCAATTCACCCCTCGTCAAGACCGCCGTGCACGGCGCCGACCCCAACTGGGGCCGCGTCGCCATGGCCGTCGGCAAGTGCAACGACACCGACATCGACCAGAACAAGGTCGTCATTCGTTTCGGCGAACAAGAGGTGTACCCGCGCCAGGTCGACGCAGCCGGCCTTGAAAGACTCTCCGCCTACATGCGCGGCGACGACGTTCTCATCCATGTGTCGCTGAACAATGGCAACGCCTCGGCCACCGTGTGGGGTTGCGACCTCACCGACGGCTACGTCCGCATCAACGCGGACTACACGACGTAATCCCCGCCTACGCGGGATACCCGTCGTCACCCTCGGGAATCTTGCCGATCTGACAAATGCAGAACTCGTTTCCCTCGGGATCGGCAAGAACCATCCACTGCGTCTTGTGTTCCTGAATCGGACGACGGTCGTTCAACAACACCGCGCCCAGCCCCTCGAGCCGTCGTGCCTCCGCGCGAATGTCTTGCGCCTCGAGGTCGAAGTGGACGCGGTTCTTGATCGACTTTTGCTCGGCCACTTCCTGAATGATCAACATCGGTCCACCGGCCGGATCCTTCAGCGCCCTGTACGCACCCGCTGCACCAAGCAACTCGAAGCCCAACGCTGCCGCCCAAAACTCGGCAAGCGCATCGGCATGATTGCAGTCGATGACAATTTCGCGGATGCTCGGCATGACCCGAAACTACTTCACCGCGTGAGATAGGCGCAGAGTGGGTCGACGTAGGTCGTGATCGATTTGTAGGCACGAACCTCGGCGGGCGTTTCGCGGAGCACCTGCACGAAGGCTTCTACCTGTTCGCGGGGACGCGTGACGAACGTGGACATCGGTTCCATGTAGGTGCGGATGCTGAATACGACGACTTCACCCAACCGACGCAACGTCTGACGTTCGACTCGCAACAACAGTTGCGCCGGGTCGATGTCGGAAATCGGCGGTGGCGTGCGGGGCTCGAAGAAGTTGCCCGAGTCGGAGATGCTCCAGTTGGCACGTTCGACGATGCGGCCGTCCGCGAGTCGGTCGATCAACGAGTCGACACCTGCACCGACCTGCGCGGCATAGGTGGGAACCGGACCATGGATGTCGAGAACGGGCAGACCGATCTTTTCGTGCAGAACCCAGCGATTGGGAAAGCACAGCTCGCCGCCGACGAGAACCCAACGGCCGTCCACTCTCCCGAGAATGCAGATGTCGTCGGGGGCGTCGTGCGGCAACGCGTCGAAAACCGCGGCAACCGTTGCTCCCCAGCCATCCATGCAAGCGAAGACTTCCGCCGGGTGCGCCGAGCGAACCATGGTGCGTTCGCGCAGCATCGCCGCATCAGGTGGCAACCACTCCTCTTCGGTGATCGGCCTGGCCCCGACAACGAAACGTCCCCCAGTCGGTCTCGGAAGGAGATCCTCGCGGGGGACGTTCAACACTGTGTTTGTTTGCAGCGGTTTGTTAACGCAGTGACGTCAGTGCGTCACTTCGGCTGCATGCGAATGCCGCCGTCGACGCGGATGCTTTCGGCGTTCATGTAGCTGTTCGTGATGCACTCGATGACCATCGAAGCGAGTTCTTCGGGCGCGCCGAGACGCTGAGGGAAGAGAACGCCCTTCTGCAGGTTGGCCTTGAAGGCTTCGCTGTTGTCGCCTTCGCCGTAGATCGGCGTGTCGATGAGGCCGGGTGCGACGGTGTTGACACGCACGCCGATGGCGGCGAGGTCACGCGCAACGGGCAGGGTCATGCCGACGACGCCACCCTTGGAGGCGGAGTACGAGGCCTGGCCGATCTGGCCGTCGAATGCTGCAACCGATGCGATGTTGACGATCGCGCCGCGCTCGCCGTTGGCGAGGGGCTCGGTCGTGCTCATTGCGGTTGCAGCGATACGGATGCAGTCGAACGAACCGATGAGGTTGATCGCGATGACCTTCTTGAAGGCGTCGAGGTTGGCGGCCGAGTCGTACGAGCCGTCCTTGCCGACCGTGCGCTGTGCCCAACCGATGCCGGCCGAGTTGACGAGGATGCGCACCGGGCCCATCGACTTCGCCATCTCGACTGCGTTGATGATGTCGTCGGTGTTGGTGACGTCGACCTTGCAGAACGCGCCACCGATTTCCTTGGCCAGGGCCTCACCCTTGTCGGCCTGAAGGTCGGCGACCACTACCTTTGCGCCACGCTTCGCGAGCAGGCGGGCCGAGGCCGCACCGATTCCCGAAGCTCCACCCGTGACGATTGCGCTTGCACCTGAAATATCCATGCGGGCGAGGTTATGCCCCCGTCGCTCGCACTGCCAAAGTGTCCACAAGATCGTTCATCGGGTCTCCGGAGTGGCCCTTCACCCACTGGAACACGGTCTTTCCGCTGCCGCGAAGCACCAGTTCATCGAAGAGGTCCTCCCACAATTCGCGGTTTGCGACGGGCTGGCGCTGGCTGTTCTTCCAGCCGCGGGACAGCCATCCCTCCCACCAGCGCTGGCGGAAACAATTTACCACGTAGGTGCTGTCGGAGACGATGACGAGAAGTTCGCGGTGGTCACGGTGCGCACGCAGCGCCTCGATCACGGCACGGACTTCCATGCGCTGGTTGGTGCTCGGCCGCTCGCCACCCGAGCCGTACGGCTTGCCCTCGGGTGCAACGGCCCAAGCCCAGCCGCCGGGACCCGGGTTTCCTGAGCATGCACCGTCGGTGTAGACGTGGATTGCGGTGCGTGGGGCGCGGTCGGGCCACTGCATCGTGCGCAGTTCGTGCAACAACCTTTTGTCACGGTCGCGTGAATCGGCCGGCGCCGATGCGGGTGGTAGGTCGTCAAAGGGAAGTTCCATGGGCGTTTCCATCTTTGTTGATTGCGCATCGATGCGCGGACACCCCTCGTTCCTGCGAGAATGACACCATGATCTTCGACGGTTCCGTCCATCAGCTGCCCGACACCGACCCGGTTGAAACGCAGGAGTGGATGGAGTCCCTCGATGCCGTCATCGACTCACAGGGCAAGACGCGCGCGCGCTACCTGTTGTCGCGACTGCTCGAACGTGCCCGCGCAAACCAGGTCAGTTTCCCCGCCACGGTGTCGACGCCGTACGTCAACACGATTCCTCGCGAGCAAGAGCCGTGGTTCCCCGGCGACGAATACCTCGAGCGCCGCATTCGTGCCTTCATCCGCTGGAATGCGGCCGTCATGGTGATTCGCGCAAACAGCCGCGCCGAGGGAATCGGTGGCCACCTCTCGACGTTCGCGTCGTCGGCATCGCTGTACGAGATCGGCTTCAACCACTTCTTCCGCGGCAAGGACGACGGCCAGGCCGGCGACCACATCTACTTCCAGGGTCACGCCGCACCTGGTGTGTATGCGCGCGCATTCCTCGATGGGCGACTCAGTGCCGACGACCTCGACCACTTCCGTCGCGAGATTGGTCGTGGCGGTCGTGGACTTTCGAGTTACCCGCACCCGCGTCTGATGCCCGACTTCTGGGAGTTCCCCACCGTGTCGATGGGCCTCGGCCCGATCACCGCGCTGTACCACGCACGCTTCAATCGCTACATGCTGAACCGCAAACTCGACGACACGTCGAACAGTCGCGTGTGGGCGTTTCTCGGCGACGGTGAATGTGATGAACCGGAAACTCTGGGCGCCGTGTCGCTTGCCTCGCGCGAGCACCTCGACAACCTTGTCTTTGTCGTGAACTGCAACCTGCAGCGTCTCGACGGGCCGGTGCGTGGCAACGGCAAGGTCATTCAAGAGTTGGAAGCGTCGTTCCGTGGCGCCGGATGGAACGTCATCAAGGTCATCTGGGGTTCGAAGTGGGACGACCTGTTGGCCCGCGACGTCGATGGCGTGCTGTTGAACAAGATGAACGACACCGTCGACGGCGAGTACCAGCGGTACTCGGTCGAGGGCGGCGCGTACATTCGCGAGAACTTCTTCGGCCCCGACTCGCGGTTGCGCCAAATGGTGGCGCATCTTTCCGACGATGATCTGCTGAACCTTCCCCGCGGCGGTCACGACTACCGCAAGCTGTACGCGGCATTCCGCGCTGCACAAGAGAATCTTGGTTCGGGCCGGCCGACCGCAATTCTCTGCAAGACCATCAAGGGCTGGACGCTCGGCCCCGGGTTCGAAGGCCGCAACGCGACGCACCAGATCAAGAAGATGACGACCGACCAGTTGCGCACATTGCGCGAGCGCCTGCACCTCGAGGACGAAATTCCCGACAGCGCACTCGAAGCCGACGAGCCCCCGTACTGCCGACCCTCGGAACAGAGCGTCGAATACCAGTACATGATGGAACGACGCCGTGCACTCGGCGGAACGATTCCGAAGCGCGTTGTCGCCAACCGCAGGCCGCTCATGTTGCCGTCGGCCGATTCCTTCACCGAGTTGAAGGGCGGCAGTGGCGACCAGGCAGTCAGCACCACGATGGGCTTCACCCGACTGCTGCGCAGCCTGACGCGTGACGAAAACTTCGGCCCGCGCGTGGTTCCGATCGTTCCCGACGAAGCACGCACGTTCGGCATGGACTCTCTCTTCCGCGAACTGGGCATCTACGCAAGCCAGGGCCAGAAGTACGAGCCGGTCGACCATGCACTGTTGATGTCGTACGCCGAGTCGTCGGACGGACAGATTCTCGAAGAAGGAATCACCGAAGCGGGTTCGATGTCGTCGTTCATTGCGGCGGGCACCAGTTACTCGACGCGCGGCGTTCCGATGGTGCCGTTCTACACCTTCTATTCGATGTTCGGATTCCAGCGTGTCGGCGACCTCATCTGGCAGGCGGCCGATGCACGCACGCGTGGATTCCTCATGGGTGCAACCGCCGGACGCACGACGTTGCTCGGCGAAGGGTTGCAGCACCAAGACGGCCACAGCCTTGTGCTTGCCAGCACGGTGCCACCCTGCCAGGCGTACGACCCGGCATTCGCCTACGAGATGGCGGCGATCGTCGAAGACGGCATCTACCGCATGTACGGGGCGAACCCCGAGGACATCTTCCATTACGTCACTCTCTACAACGAGAACTACGTGATGCCGGCGATGCCCGCCCATGTCACCAACGACGACATCACGCGCGGTCTCTACAAGTTCGCCGACGCGCCCGCCGATGCGAAGACGAAGGCGGCCATCGTGTTCTCGGGTTCGGCACACTCGGCCGCACGCGCCGCAGCCAACGACCTGCTTGCCGACTTCGGTGTGGGCGTCGAACTGTGGTCGGCAACGTCTTACAAGACGCTGCGCGAAGAGGCCCTCGAGTGCGAACGCATCGCGCGCCTGAACCCCGACCACCCACCGGCAACGCCACTGGTGTCGCGCCTGCTCAACAACGCGGCCGGACCCATCGTCGCCGTCAGCGATTTCATGCGCATCGTTCCCGAACAAGTTGCGCGCTTCGTCACCGAACGCCGGTTCACGCCGCTGGGCACCGACGGCATGGGCCGCAGCGACACCCGCGAAGCGTTGCGTCGTCACTTCGAGATCGACGCGGCGAACATCGTGGTCACCGTTCTGCATTCGCTGTGCCAGGACGGCCTCGTGCCGGTCGAAACGGTCAGCAAGGCACTCGCCATGTACCAGTTGTCGCCGGGTACGCCCGCGCCGTTCTTCGAACACTGAGTAGATTCACTCGCGATGGGAACCCTCTACATCACGGGCGACACCGCCGCCGACAAACTGCTGAACGCGAACGGGACGGCGCTGCTCATTGGCATGCTTCTCGACCAACAGGTTCCGATGGAGTGGGCGTTCAACGGGCCGGCCACCCTGAAAAAGCGTCTCGGCCATCTCGACCCGAAGAAGATCGCCGCCATGAACGTCGACGACTTCGTGGCCATCTGCTGTGGGAGGCCCGCCGTACACCGCTTCCCCGCTGCAATGGGTCGCCGCATCCACGAACTCTGCGGCATCATCGCCACGCAGTACAAGAACAAGGGCGAGAACATGTGGGCCGGCGTGACCGACGCCCGCGAGCTCACCTCACGCCTGCGGGCTCTGCCCGGATTCGGCGAAGAAAAGGCGCAGATCTTCATCGCCCTCCTCGGCAAGCGCATGGGCGTGAAACCACGCAACTGGAAAACCGAGGCCGGGGTGTTCAGCGACGCCAACCCGCGCACCGTTGCCGACATCACCTCACCCGAGACGTTGCTCCTCGTACGCAGTTGGAAGAAGGCGGAAAAGGCCGCCGATCGCGACAAGCAATCGCGACCGCTGAAGAAGTCGTCGTGACGATCCTTGTCACCGGTGGAGCCGGTTACATCGGTTCCCACACCGTGCGTTCGTTGCGCGAATCGGGACGCGATGTCGTGGTTCTCGACTCGCTCGAGATGGGCCACACCGAGGCACTACTTGGCGCGGAACTCGTCGTCGGGGAAATCGCCGACTTCGACCTCGTGACGAAACTCTGCCGCGAACGAAACGTGAAGAGCATCATCCACTTCGCCGCATACAAGAGTGTCGGCGAGTCGATGACCGACCCCTTCCGCTATTTCTCGAACAACGTCGGGGGTTCGACCACGCTCATCGATGCCGCGGTCGAGGCCGGTGTCGAACAGTTCGTGTTCTCCTCGTCGGCCGCCGTGTACGGCAGCCCCGCTCGCGTGCCCGTCACCGAAGACCTCGAGCCGCGTCCCGAAAGCGTCTACGCCGAGACGAAGTGGATGATCGAGCGCGTGCTGTCGTGGATCGGCGAAACACGCGGCCTGCGCAGCGTGTGTTTGCGTTACTTCAACGCAGCGGGCGCCTCATTCGACTCGGCCATCGGCGAAGACTGGTCGGTCACCACGAACCTCGTACCGATCGTGATGAAGGCGACCCTCGGTAAGCGGCCTCCGCTCGAAGTGTTCGGCAACGACTATCCCACACGCGACGGCACGGGTGAACGCGACTACATCCACGTCGTCGACCTTGCCGAAGGCCACGTCAAGGCACTCGACTACCTCGACGCGGGCAAGCCGTCGCTCGCATGCAACCTCGGAACCGGCAAAGGCAGCACGGTCCTCGAAGTGCTTTCCGCAACCGCGCGCATCTCCGGCCGCGAAGTGCCCCATGTGTTTTCTCCCCGGCGCGCGGGCGACACCGCAGTCGTATTCGCCGATCCGTCACTCGCGGAACGTGAACTCGGCTGGAAGGCCCGCCACGGCATCGAAGAGATCCTGCAGACGGCGTGGACCTGGCACAGCACGCACGTCGACGGCTACTGACGCACGCCGTTCAAACAGCGGTGCGCTGGCGGTCGAGCCAGCCGAGAAGAATTGCGAGCGCGCGTGGATCGTGGCGCAGACGGTGCCCCGCGCCGGGAATGACGCGCAGTTCGGCGTCGCCGTGGGCCTGTGCGAGAACACGCGCGTCGGCTGCGGGAACGCTCTCGTCGTCGT
>JBJTYJ010000275.1:0-2514 GCA_046082705.1 Actinomycetota bacterium
CGTGCTTCTGAAAACGTCGTCAGCGTCGGTCCTGGCGACGTTGCAACAAATGGTTCGTTCGGAACTTCTCTTGCGATGAACGACTCGACACTCGTCGTTGGCGCCGAGTCGACGTTTGGTGGCAAGGGATCGGTGTTCGTCTACAATCGGTCGGGCTCCGACTGGACACTTGCCCAACGAATCGATGGATCCGCGGGAGAGGCGTTCGGAACCGATGTGAGTCTCGTCGGGTCGCGTCTCGTCGTGGGCGCTCCGGGCCTCGACCAGGGCGCCGTCTACGTGTGCGACAAGTCGGGCGCGAACTGGACGTGTCCGAACCGCCTCGCACATCCGAATGACTCAGCAACCGGTGATCGGGCGTTTGGCCAGTCGGTTGCGATCTCCTCAGATGGAACCGAGATTGCAGTCGGGGCCCCGTGGGCGTTGGGCACGACGTGTTGCCCGGGCGAAGCGTTTGCCTACGAACTGCGCGATTCGACATGGACGCTCACACGGACCCTGCGACCCAACGATCCCGCGAACGGGGACTTGTTCGGCTGGAGCGTCGGCATCGAGGCCGGCGTCGCGGTCGTCGGCGCACCGAAGGGTGCCGGTTCCGTCTCGATCTTCGGCACACCGACGACCGACCGTCGCGCTCCCCGTGCCACAGTGGAATTCGAGACGCCGACCGTTGGCAGTCCGGTTGCGTCAAGAATCTCAATGCAAGGCGGCGCCGCGGACGGTTTCATCGGCACTCTCACCGCATGGGATCGCAACTTCAACCCATGGGGGGTCACGGCCAATTCGTCGACTGGTGCCTTTTCGGGAACGTGGCCCGATGCTGCAAATTTTTACGGCAGCCTCACCGTGTACAACTCGAACGGCTACGCACTGACGTCAATCTCGAATGCGATTGCCGCACGCCCAGCGACGACGATTCCTGCAACTTCGACCAGTACGGCAACTACCACCGACCCCGCGACCACTCTGCCGAACGCGTCCGTTGGAGGCACGCAACCAACAACCACGGCCGCCGAGACACCGTCATCGGCTGCAGGGATTCCGGCGCCGACACCCACGACGGCCGCTACTGCCAAGGTCTCACCTCCTGTACCGTCGTCACGAGTCCCGCGACCCCCCACCTCACAGGGCACCGAGACGACCCAACCGAAACGACAGTCGGCCGAAGCCACAGGCCCCAAAGACGAACAAACCTCAACGAATACGGCGGCGCCCGCCAATTCGAACCCCTTTGCGACAGTCTTGGACGCAACATGTCAAGTGCGTCGACCGTGCACCATCCAAGTCCCGGCACTCGGTGGCGCGACGACCGCATCGGTTCGGGGTGCACCCGCTGGCTGGAAATTCAATGTTGCACGTGCCGCTCTCTCGGGTGTCATCCGCAAAGCCGGTAAATACACCATCACCGTCACCGCCGGCGGCAACGGTCGGCGTGGATCCGCAACGGTCAACTTGTCGGTGAAGTAGCCAACGCTCAAGGACCGTTGAACAACCCCGCCGACCCACCGAGGCCGAGGTTTTCCATGAATGCCCACGACGTGCGGTGAATCTCCGAAGCACCGTGCGTGCGCAGGCCGTCGCGGTGCTTCGGACACGGATAGCCCTTGCTGCCCGCGAAGTTCCAGTGTGGATGCTCGACTGCGAGTTCGCGCATCATGCGATCGCGCGACACCTTTGCCAACACTGATGCGGCGGCAACCGACGCCGACACGGAGTCGGCCTTCACCCGCATGACGACACGGGGACCGAGTGGTGTCACGAAATCCCACTTGCCGTCGGCGATGACGGCATCGATCGGGACGCCGAGGTCGACTACGGCGCGCTTCGTTGCCAAACGCTGCGCGTTGCTCATGCCGAACTTGTCGCACTCGGCAGCCGACACGATTCCGAGCGCCCAATGTGAACACTGTGCGGCAACGACGTCGAAGATCGCCTCGCGTTTCTTCTCGGACAGAGTCTTCGAATCCCGTGCGACGAGTTCGCTGACATCGACATCGTCGCGAATGATCGCGGCGCACACCACCAGTGGACCAGCCCACGAGCCTTTGCCAACTTCGTCGATACCGGCCACGACGCGAGCGCCGTCGGCCCGGAGTTGTTGTTCGATCTCGAGGGTCGGTGCGGGCTTCACGCCTCGAGCACGATCCCGGGTGCGCCGGACTCGATGAAGCCCGCGCGCCACCAACCCTGTGCAGCAAGTTGTGCTTCGCGCGCGGCAGGCACAGCGGCCAGCAATCCGCCCGAGGTTTGCGGGTCGAAGCACAGAGCGGCGAGGCCGTCGGATCCGTTGATGACGGCACGCCCCTCGACGTACGCGCGGTTGCGTGGGTCACCGCCGGTGCGCAAGCCCTCGGCGGCGGCCTTGGCCGCGCCCGGATACGCAACGATGTTCGATGTTTCGATGTGCAGGCGCACGTTGCCGCGTTCGGCGACTTCCCAGCCGTGCCCAGCGAGGCCGTAGCCGGTGACGTCGGTGACGGCATGGACGTCGTCGCCGAGTTCACGCAACTGGTC
>JBJTYJ010000276.1:0-4358 GCA_046082705.1 Actinomycetota bacterium
CCCTGTGCGAGGATGAGCGCGTCATGATCTACCGCGCATTGCCAGCCGATGGTTTGGACGTGGCGTGGAGCACGCCCGCGGGCGAAACGACCGCCGAATTCCGTTGGGAAAACGAGGGCTGGACGATCAACTGCATGCTCGGCCCGCAGCGCTCGCAAGTGGTGATGCGCGTCGGTGCGCAGTGGCACATTCAGCAGGTGATTCTGTTCCGCGACCTCGAACAGCCCGACCTGTGGCTGGCCACCGACGGCGCGGGCCGCTGGGGTGAAGTGAACGGTGCGCACCGCACCGACCTCGATGGCAGCCGGTTGGTGGCCGTTGTCGGTACGCCGATCACCCACTGCATCGCGATGCGACAGTTGCCGCTGCAGGTGGGCCACGGTGCCGAGGTGAAGACGGCCATCATCGACACCGAAACGTTGTCGGTGGTGCCGCGCACTCTCGTGTTCGAGCGGCTGGGTGAACGGTTCTGGCGGTATGCCCCGTTGGATGCCCCCGAGTCCCTGGTGGAAGTGCGGGTCGACGAATACGGACTGGTGGAATCGGAAGAGGGCGGCTTCGAGAGGCGCTAGCGCACCCGCGGGCGATACCCTTTCGCCTCGTTATGCCGACCTACGTCTACAAGTTCATCGAGACCGGTGAAACCATTGAGATTCAGCAGGCTTTCACCGACGACGCCCTGACCGAGGCCAAGCACCCGGTCGACGGCACAATGCGGCCCGTGAAGAAGGTGTTCCAGCCGGTTGGCGTCACCTTCAAGGGCGGCGGTTTCTACAAGACCGACTCCAAGGGGTCGGGCTCATCGACCTCTTCCTCCTCTTCGTCGTCTTCTGCGGGCGAATCGTCAAGTTCGTCGTCTGATTCGTCGAGTTCGGCGTCGTCGAGTTCTGCATCATCGACGCCGGCTGCCCCCGCAGCCACCCCGGCCTCGTAGCGCCGGCCGCCAACAACGCCTCGGCTAGCTGCCGCTCAGGGTCACGTCGCGAATCACCAGGCTGACGCCGGTGGCCGACATGGGCAGCCATTCGACGTCGCCGCCGACGGCGACCACGTCGAGGAGCATCTTTTGCAGGGTTGATGCAATGGTGAACTCGCGTACCGGTGCGCCGACCTTGCCGTTGGCGATCGCAAGACCCGATGCGCCGGTGGAGAAGTCGCCCGAGATGGGGTTCACACCGCTGTGCAGACCCTGCACCATTTGAATGAGGACGCCGTCGTCGACGTTGGCGATGAGCTCGTCTTGTGTGGCGGTGCCGGGGCTGAGCTGCATCGCAAGGCAGCTGACGCCGGGGGTTCCACCCGATCGCACTGCGCTGCCGGTGCTCTTGGTGTTGCCGCGGCGCGCGCTGTACGAGGAATGCAGGAACGTCTTCAACACACCGTTTTCGATGAGTACGTTGCGACGCGCGGCAAGGCCTTCGCCGTCGAGTTCTGTGGCGCTGTAGGCAAGCGGATTCGTGGGGTCGTCGATGAGGGTGATGATGGGGTTGGCTACTGCTTCACCCATGCGCTCGGCGAAGAAGCTGCGGCCCTTCTGCACGTTCTCGCCGCTGAAGCTGCCCGACAGAACGCGCAGGAACTGTGCGGTGACGTACGGGTCGAGCACGACGGTGGTGCGCTTCGACTGCGGCTTGGTTGCACCGAGCAGTCGCGTTGCGCGGTCGGCGGCCTCGCGTGCGGCACGCGGCAGGTCGAACTCGGCGGGTGAACGACCGACGGAGAACCCGAAACCCGTTTGAGTTTCGTCGCCGTCGTCGGCGAGCGTGCCGACACTGACGTAGCAACCGTTTTCGCGGCCGTAGGCACTGATGCCGCTGGTGGTGGCAAATGCGGTTTCGCCGTAGGCGTCGTCGTAGTTCGAGTCGTCGCAGCGCACGCGATTGTCGGCGGCAAGGGTGAGGGCTTCGAGTTCCTTGGCGAGAGCGATCTTCTGCTCGGTGGGGAACGCGGCGAGCGCGTCGTTCCACAGCTCTTGTTTGATCACCGGCACGCCGTCGGGTTCGGCCAGGCCGGCGAACTCGTCGGGTGTTCCGAACTGCACGTTGTCGCGCGCATCGGCGAGAACTTCGTGCAGGACGCCTTCGTCGAGCGTTCCCGCGTAGGCGTAGCCGGTGCGGCCGTCGCGGATGACACGAATGCCGACGCTTTGCGACTGTGCAGACACGAAGTGTTCGACCTCACCCTCGTACACGCGGATCGAGGTCGCTCCCCCGCGTGAAACGTAGGCCTCGATCTGTTCGTCGGGCTTGGCTTGGGCGATGATGCGGTCGGCAAGTGCCTGCAGTTCGTTGGTGCTCATGCCGCGGTGCCGCCGATGGTCATCGCAGTGACGCGCAACGTCGGCTGGCCGTCGCCCACGGGCACGCCCTGGCCGTCTTTTCCGCACGTCCCGGGGTTGCCCATCGCGAAGTCGTTGCCGAGCAGATCGATGTCGCGCAGCACCTGCGGACCGTTGCCGATGAGGTTGCCCTCGCGCAGCGGCTCGGTGATTTCGCCGTTCTCGATGAGATACGCCTCGGTCATGCCGAACACGAAGTCGCCCGTTGCGGTGTTGACGCTGCCGCCGCCGAGCTTGGCGATGTAGACGCCGTTCTTGGTGTCGCGCACGATGTCGTCGGGATCGGTTTGGCCGTTGATGACGAAGGTGTTGGTCATGCGCACCATCGGCAGGTGCATGTAGCTCTGGCGCCGACCGTTGCCACTTTGGGGACGGCCCTCTTTGCGGGCACGCAGGTAGTCCCACATGTAGTCGGTGAGCACGCCGTCCTTGATGAGCGTGTTCGACTGACTGCGGTGGCCTTCGTCGTCGATGCCGATGCAGCCCCATTCGGTCGTCATCGTGCCGTCGTCGATGAGGGTGACGAGCGGCGAGGCAACGAGCTCGCCCACTTTGCCGCGGTACACGCTTGCGCCCTTGCCGACGAGGTCGGCTTCGAGGCCGTGACCGCAGGCTTCGTGGAACAACACGCCCCCGCTACCACGCTTGATGACGACGGGCATCGAACCCGACGGAGCGGGGCGTGCACGCAACTTGGTGACGGCCTGGCGCGCTGCACCTATGGCAAGGGCTTCGACGTCTTCGCTGTCGAACAATTCGAACCCGATGGTGCGACCCATCGAGTCGTACCCCGTCTGCATGCCGGCGTCGCCGGTTGCCACTGCAGTGACGCGGAAGAGCGTGCGCACTTGTTGGTCGGAAGCGAGGATGCCGTCGCTGTTGGCGACGAGGATGTGGCGCACGCTGTCGCCATAGCCCGCCGACACCTGCACGATCGACCCGTCGACACCGCGTGCGGCGTCGTTGGCGCGCTGAAGAAGTTCCACCTTGCGCGACTTGGCGACGGTGTCGGGAAACTCGACGACGTTGTTGACTCGCTGGCTGACCTCTGCGCCGAGGGCGACTTTCACAACGCCACCCTTCCCCTGGCGGGCAGCGACGGCCGCGGCCTCGGCGGCGGCGAGAAGGCCCGCTTCCGACAGGTCGGCCGTGTGGGCAAAACCCGTGGTTTCGCCATGCACCACGCGGATGCCCGCGCCGCGGTCGCGACCCGAGGTGACCTGTTCGACCTTGCCATCGTCGAACCCGGCCGACGTCGACCGCTTGTCCTCGACGAAGATTTCGGCGAACTCGGCACCGGTACTGCGTCCTTTGGCAAGTACCCGCTCGATGGTGTCGGTGCCAATTTGGTCAAGGAAAGGACTGCTCATGGGTGCTGACGTTACTTGCCCCATTGCCCTGTCTTCCACGGAGCGGACCTAACCTTTTGTGCCGTGGGGAAGGATCGTGACATCACGCGGGAGGTCGATCTCAGCCCCGTCGGCCGCATCCATCAGCGCCGTTGGTGGAAAGAGACGCTGATCATCGGCGTCTTCTATTCCATCTACACATTCACCCGCAACCAGTTCGGCTCGGACTTCGTGAACGGCCAAGACGTTCCGGTTCATGCCTTCACCAACGCAATGCGCATCATCCGATTCGAGCGCTGGATTGGTTTGTTCCACGAGGAATCGGTGCAGGAAGTCTTTCTGTCGCACCGCGGGTTCATCCAGTTGATGAACACGTACTACGGCACCGCGCACTTCTTCGTCACGATCGGTGTGTTCATCGTTCTGTACCTCAAGCGTCCCGACGTGTTCCCTCAGTGGCGCAACACACTCGCCATCACCACGGGTCTGGCGATCATCGGCTTCGCGCTGTTCCCGCTGATGCCACCACGACTGTTGGACGCGCCGTGCCCGCCCATTGGTCACGGCGGTGCGTGCATCGAGGCGCCGGAACGTGGCGTCGACACAGGGAAAGAGAACTTTGGCTTCATTGACACACTTGATGTGTACGGCGGTCCATGGGACTTCAGTTC
>JBJTYJ010000277.1:0-7530 GCA_046082705.1 Actinomycetota bacterium
ACGACGACGACGGTGGCGGCGGGGTCGAATTCGCCGTCGAAGATCTCGTTCAACTCGTGTCTCAAGTTCGGTGCCACGAACCAAAAGACGTTCGCCTATTCCGTGAAGGTCAGCGACCCGCAGGGCATCGCATCGGTGCGAATGCAGTTGAGCGGTGCAACAAAGTGGCACGCGGCGGGCAGCTTCGGGAATGGGATCTGGTTCACGTCGATCGACAAGCTTGATACGGCGGCCACGAAGGCAACGGTGGTTATCGAAGCCACCGACAAGGCCGGTGGGGTGACGACGGCGCAGATCGCCGTCTACGCCACAACCTGCCCCTGAATACGCCCCAAAAAAGTGTCGGCCCCGCAGGGGTTGGCGGCTCTGTAGGGCATGAAGATCAGAACGACTCTTGCCACCACAGTCCTTGCCGCTGCGTTTCTGGGCGGCCTATTCATCGCACAACCCGCTGCCGCAGCAACGGTGAGCCCGGTCGTGGCCCTGGCCGCGGGCGACGAGCACACCTGTGCCCTGCACGCCGACGGAACGGTGCAGTGCTGGGGCGCCAACGACTTCGGTCAGTTGGGCAACCCCGAAGTGGAGTCATCGACGGTGCCCGTGCCGGTGCAACTGCCCGCGGGCGCCGAGGCCGTCGCCATTGACACGGGCGCATTCCATACGTGTGCGGTGACGCGCGACCACCGCGTGTATTGCTGGGGTGACAACGGTTGGGGTTCGCTTGGAATCGGAAATGCGTCAGCTCAACGAGTGCCCGCGCTCGTGACCCTCGCCCCCTCCGCCGCAGTAGCCAGCGACATCACCGCGGGTGGCTTCACCACCTGTGTGTTGTTGTCGAATGGCGCAGCGCAGTGTTGGGGTCGCAACCAATACGCCGAGGTGGGTGATGGCACGCGCACGATGCGCAATACCCCGACACCGGTCACGGGCATCTTCGACGCAGTCGACATCGATGCGGGAACGAACCACGTGTGCGTGCTGCGCAGTGTGGGCCGCGCGCAGTGCTGGGGTCGTGCCGCAGATGGCCGCACGGGTGACCTGACCTTCGCCAACGTGGCAGAGGTCAGCGCGGGTGGTGCGCACACCTGCATGCGCACCACGGTTGGTGGTCTGCGCTGTTGGGGCCTCAACACCTTCGGCCAGTTGACGCCGAACGACATCGATGCGGGAATCGTGCGCGTCTCGGCCGGCGGTGCGCACACCTGTGTCGCAACCGACGGTGGCACCGTGCGCTGCTGGGGCGACACGAGATTTGGCCAGTTGGGATTGTCGAACGTGGTTGTCGAAGGTCGTTCGGTTCTCGAAACTGCGGCGGGCATCCGCCACACTTGCGCCCGCCTCGACGACTCGTCGGCGTGGTGCTGGGGTGACAGCGTCGCGGGCCAGGCCGGCGATCATTCGCTGAGGTTGGCGGCAAGCCCGGTGAACCTGATCGCCGGTGTGCCGCCCACGGCGCCGGCCCCCGAGCCGACGCCGTCGCAGCCCGAGACCCCGGCACCCGTAGCGCCCGAGCCCACGATTCCTGAACCCACGATCCCCGAGCCTGCACCGGCGAACCCCGAGCCCGTCGAGACGCCCGTTGAGGCCCCCGTGCGCGTCGTTCCGGTGACCCCACAGCCCGTCGAGAAGCAGGTCGCTGATGCGGCACCCGAGTCGCCCGCCGTCACTGCGCCTGGCGTGGTTCCGCCCGTCGCAGCGAGTCCGCTGCCGATTGCCAAGCGCGGTGTCTTGGAACTGCGCCTCGGTCGTGATGCGAACCTGGTGCGTGTGGCCCGAGCGGCGGGAGTGCGGCTGCCGGGGTCGTTGATTGCGAGTTCCCTTAGCCGAGCCCGCAGTGTGAGCGCACACCCCTTCACCCGCCTGCGTGTCGAGATGAAGGTGAGCCACCCGCGCAACTGCCGCAACGTGTTGACGCCGGTGCTTGGTGCCGCGGTGCGTGCAACCCGCGTGGGGGAGTGTCGCGTGACGCTGCGTGTATCGCGTGCAGGACGTCCCGACATTCTGCGCACCGTGCTCGTGCAGACCGTTGCCGCGGTGGCACCCGTGAACAACCTGGCGCGCAACACGCGCTGAACAATCGTGTGACTGTGGTGGGCACATGAAAAGAGCCCCGGCTTTTCGGCCGGGGCTCTTCTTCGTTCGTGTTCGAACGGCGTCGGGCTAGTGCCCTCCGCTTCACCGATGCGGCGTCGGGCTAGTGCCCTCCGCCGAGATAACTCGCTTCGAGGAGGGCGCGGTTGGCTTGGAGTTCCTTGGCCGAGCCTTCCATCGTGAGTTCACCGTGTGCCATGACGTAGCCGCGGTCGGCAACGCTGAGCGCGAGGCCCACGTGCTGTTCGACCATGAGTACGCCCGTTCCGGTTCTGTCTGCAATCTCACGCACGATCGGAAGCATGCGCTCGACGATGATCGGTGCGAGACCGAGGCTCATTTCGTCGACCAGCAACACTTTCGGATTCGAGGCAAGGCCGCGTGCCATGGCGAGCATCTGCTGCTCGCCACCCGACAACAGTCCAGCGCGGCGATCGACGAGCGGCCGCAACGCGGGGAACATGGTGAGGGCGCTTTCCAAGGCCTCTGCCCGCTTCTCCCTGTCGGGCGTGAGGCCAAGACGCAGGTTCTCCTGCACGGTGAGGTCGAAGAACAGCGAACGGTCCTCGGCCACGTGGGCCAATCCGCGACGCGCAATCTTCTCCGGACGCTCCCCGAGAGTCGATGAGCCGAGCACATTGATGTTTCCGGACACCGGCCTTAGGATGCCGCTGATCGTGAGGAGAGTGGTGGTCTTTCCCGCACCGTTCGGTCCGAGAAGGGCAACCACTTCACCCGGGTTGACGTGGAGATCGAGTCCACGCACGACGGGGATGCCGCCGTAGCCCGCGTTCAGGTTCTGCACTTCGATGAGAGCTTCAGCCATGATCAGTTGCCTCCCTGTTGGCGCGCGGCGGCGCCTTCCTGTGCCTGGATCTCGCCCGCGGTTTCACCGAGGTACGCCTTGATGACTTCGGGGTTCTTGCGAACCTCGTCGGGCGTTCCTTCGGCAATGATCTTTCCGAAGTCGAGCACGTAGATGTAGTCGCACACGCTGAGCACGAGGCCCATGTCGTGGTCGATCAAGAACAACGTGATGTCCCGGTTGAGGATTTCGCGGAGGTGCGAACCGAGCTGCTGGGACTCGACGGTGTCGAGACCGGCCGCTGGCTCGTCGAGGAGCAAGAGCTCGGGACGAGCCGCCAGACCACGAGCCACGCTGACCAGCTTGCGCTGGCCGTGCGACAGGTCGAGGGTCAGGCGGTCCTTCAGATCGCCCAGTCCGAGAAGGTCGAGAGCCCATTCCGCCTGATCTTCGACTCCCACCTTGCGGCGGGGCTTGACGATGTCGGCGAGGAATGACCACCAGTGAGTGGTCTCGGCCATCACGATGAGGTTGTCCCACACCGTGAGGTCCTCGAACAGCTCGAGTGACTGGAAAGTCCGAACGAGCCCGCTGCGGGAGCGTTCGGCCGGTGACGACCCCGCAAGGTCTTGACCGCGGAATTCCGCGCGCCCAGACGAGACGTTGGTGAAGCCGGTGATGGCATCGATGAACGTCGTCTTGCCGGCACCGTTGGGGCCGATCAAGCCCGTCAGAATGCCCTTTTGAACCTTGATGTTCACGTTCGAGTTGGCGTGGAGACCGCCGTACGAAACCGTGAGGTCGTGTGTTTCGAGCAGAGCACTCACTTTGCGGCCTCTATTTCGGCGAGGAACTTCTTCAGTTCTGCTTTTTGTGCGGCTTTTGCGGCACGTGCCGCACGAACCTGAACGGCGATGCTGCGGACGAAGAAGACGAGGAAGACACCCGTCAGCGCCATCCAGAAGCGCGAGTAGTCATCGGTACGCCACGGGTTGATACCGATGACGCCCCAGACTGCGCCGAGCACGATGAACGGTCCGTAACGCTTCAGCGAGTTGAACCATTCGGCGCCGCGAGCCTTCACCAACCATCCACCGAGGTGTTGCACCAGCGGCTGGAAGATCGAGGCCTGGCCAGCGGGGTGAATGATCGCAGTGAGGACCATACCGAGACCACCCATGATCGACGTGTAGCTGAACAGACCCGGTGAGTGCCACGTGCCGAAGTAGGCAACGATGCCACCTCCGGCGATGACGCCACCGAGAATCGCACCGTTGATCGATGTGATACCACCGAGGTAGAGGAAGGCGAGGGCCGCCAAGCCGATGCCGTACTCGTACGACGTTGCCGCGGTCTGGCCGATTTGGTAGGCGGTCATGACGCCCGCGACACCGGCAACTGCCGAAGCCAAACCGAAGGCCAGGATCTTCGTCTTCGGAACGTCGATACCCGCCGACGCCGCAGCACGCTCGTTTGCGCGCACTGCGAGGAATCGGCGTCCCGAACTACCGCGACGGATGTTGGCGACAAACACACACAGGCCGGCGAGGACCACGAGTGCGAACAGGGCAAACCTTGGCGAGTCGGTGAGACCCGAACTGCCTGTTGAACCCATGTTGACGCCGAAGAACGTCGGTGCCGGGAAGATGTATGCCGAGCCACCCTGCAGGGCAGTCAGTTCGGAGTTCTCGAAGAACAGCGTGTAGATCGAGATCGACGCTGCAATCGTGACGACGGCCAGCTGAACACCACGGATGCGCAGTGCCGGAATGGCGAGGAGCATGCCGACGACGACCGCAACCGCCACACCAGCGATCGACGCAAGTGGCCACGGCCAGCCCGGTCCCATAACCGCGAACGGGTCGAACTCGGCCGAACGACCACCACCTTTTGCGACCAGTCGCGCGGTGATGAACGCCGCGATACCGGAGAGAGTGATCTGAACGAGTGAGATCTGACCGACGTAACCCGACAGAAGCACCATCGACAGGCCGAACATCGCAGCCACCAGAGTGACGCTGAAGTGGAAACCCCATGGTCCGGTGAGCCCGGCCCATCCCCAGTCGCCGGGGAAACCAGCGGCGAAGATGAAACCGAGCGGCACGAACACCGCAACGTAAATGCCGACACGCTTCGGATACGGGGCAAGCGGCAGACGCTTTTCCTCGATGTTGCCGCGCACCGGGAGGCTCTTTCCTCGCGTGAACAACACGACGACGATGATGATGAGCGGAACCGCTTCGCGAATACCCGACTGGCCCCAAGCAGGGAACCAACTCTGGCTGGTCATCCACGTACCCGTGAAGTTCTGGAGCATGCCGATGATCAGTCCGCCCGCGACCGCGAGTGGGATCGACGACATGGCACCGATGAGCGCAGCACCGAGCGCGGGCACGATGAGTCCGGTGAACTTGCCGACGCCGAGCGAACCGGTGATGGTGCCCGAAAAGATGCCGACCACGCCAGCAAGCGCCGCAGCCAGCATCCAGTTGTACAGCGCGAGACGATCGGGGGAGTATCCGAGAAGGACTGCACCCTTTTCGTTGCCCGCCGCAGCACGGGTTGCGAGACCCGCACGCGTGCTCTTGTAGAACCACCAGACACCGCCGCCAATGACGATCGAAAGCGCGGCGAATGCCAGCGACTCGTGCGACACCTGGCCGCCGAGACCAAGGAAGTTCCTGAAGGTCCCTCGCGGGAACAGGACTGCCTCAGGGTTCGGGATGATCGCACCGAACTGCAACGATGCGAGACCGAGCAGGTAGGTCATGACGCCGATGGCACCGATGACCTTGCCGAGCGGCGCAGAGTTCCGGAGTGGTTTGAACACCAAGTAGTGAATGCCTGCTCCGAGGAGAAGTGCCGTTGCCATCGCAAGAATTGCAGCAAGCCAAACGTTGATGCCCACGCCGTCGTTCAGCGACATGCGCACGGGCAGGTTCAGCGTCCTGGTCGGAAGGATGTCGAACCACGGGAAGTGGAAGATTCCTTCGTTGCGAAGGTAGAAGAATTGGAATGCGACGTACATGGCAATGGCGCCGTGCGAAAAGTTGATGACGCCCGAGCCTTTGTATGCCGTCACGATTCCCATGGCCATGAGGGCGAAAAATCCACCGGCCCCCAAGCCCATGATCGAATAGAGAAGTGCTTCTTTCATTTTCCCCCTGAGTAAAAAAGACGTTCGCGTGCGTTGAAACGAGCCAACGCGAGGTGCCGGCGGCGTGTCGTCCCTGCCGACGGTGTCGTTTCACGTCGAAGGGGGGGTGACCCGAGAGGGCCACCCCCCCTTCTGTCGACACAACGTGGTGAACGAAGTGCCCGAAGAAGTGTTACTTCACTTCTTGCAAGCGGAGTTCGTCACCCTTACCGACCAGCACGAGGCCCGAGAAGTCCTGGGCGCCCTTGACGGCCTTCAGTGCCTTGCCGGTCCAGATGCTGGCCGAAACTTCGGTCGAGCACACCGCGATGTACGGCTTGATGGCGTCCTTGCAGTTGAGGCCGGTCGAGCCGAAGCCGACATGGCCCTTCGTTGCCTTGTAGGCCTTCAGAACGTCGGTACCGGTGGCCTTTGCGCCGCCGGCGAGATCCATCATCATCCACGTGTTCATGACGACGCCGTAGCCCTGGGTCGCGAAGCCGGTTCCGTTCAGCTTCTGCTCCTTGGAGTACTTGATCATCTTGTCGCGGTAGTTGGTTGCCTGGGCCTTGGCGAAGCCGCTGAGCGCATCCGGGTCGAGGATCGAGAGTCCACCAAGGGTGTAGATGCCCTTGATCTGGTCACCGAGTTTGGCCATCGTCCCAAGATCGATGCATGCACCCGACAGAACGACGGGGAACTTCTTCGGGGTCCAGCCCTGCTTGATCATTTCGTTCATCCAGGTCCAGCACTCCGAGCCCTGGTTCGAGTAGACCATGATGTCGGGGTTGAATCCGAGGATCTGCGCCACTTCCGCCGAAACGTCGGCCTTGCCGGGGACAACCGGAACGCCGAGGTAGCTCAACTTCGGCATGGTGCCCTTCAGCTTGGCTGCCGACGTGATCGGTGCGCCCGAAAGGGTCTTTCCGGCAAGAACGTCGAGCGGCTTGGCTTCGAGGTCGTTGTAGCAGAAAATGCCGGGAGCCGACTTGGCCCACGGAACGCCGACGCGTCCACCTTCGGGCTTCTTCAGGTCTTTCGCCAGCACGTACTGCGTTGCGTACGTGATGAGACCGAGGTGAACACCAAGGCATCCGCCGCCGCCGCCGATGGCGACGGTACCGGGCGAGGTGAAGTCCTTCGGCATGATCGGCGTACCGACGACGAGCGGAATCCCCGCACCCTGGTAGATGGCGAAGTGCGACTCACCGAATGCAAGGGTTGCGATCACGAGCGCCGGCTTCTTCGCGGCGAGCGAGTTCGCGCAACCGGGCAATTCGCCCGGTACCGTCGCCATCGGTGGCGGCGGCGGATGCCTTGGTGTTCACCTCGGTCTCATCACGTACGCAACGCAGTACGTGCTGGCGAAAGACCTCAAGAAGCCCAAAGGTGGCCGCGTCGGCGTTCCGTGGGCCAAGTCGGCTCCCGGCATTTTCTGCTACAACGACCTCGAAGCCAAGCCGCTCGACGTTCTTGCCGGAAAGACCCTTTCGGGCGC
>JBJTYJ010000278.1:0-3958 GCA_046082705.1 Actinomycetota bacterium
ACGTACAGACCGTCGAGCTCGGTCGGGATGGTTCCCTCGACGCGAAGTTCGTGGGAGGTGACTTCGTCGAGGACGGGTGCCCAGTTGCCGCGAAGGTGCCAAGGAAGTGTGGTCTCTGACGGGTTCAGTGTCTGGCTCATGTTTTCCAACCGTAATCCACGCAGCCACGGTGAATTACCGTGGCTCTCATGGCTATCGCGAACCTGAACGGCGCAGAGATCTACTTCGAGGACCACGGCGGCAAGGGCCCTGCCGTGATTCTCAGTCACGGCTTCCTCATGGATCACTCCATGTTCGACGCACAGGTGGCGGCCCTGTCCGACAAGTACCGCGTGGTGACGTGGGATGAGCGCGGTTTCGGCCAGACGAAGGCGACCGGGCCGTTCGACTATTGGGACTCGGCCAACGACGTGTTGGCGCTGATGGACCACTTGGGTATCGGCGGTGCATACATCGGTGGAATGTCGCAAGGCGGCTTCATCAGTCTTCGCGTGGCGTTGCTATCGCCTGCGCGAGTACAGGGACTCATCCTCATCGATACGCAGGCCGGCATCGAAGACCCCGGAACTGTCGAGGGCTACCAGCAGTTGCACGACGTGTTCGTTGCGCACGGTCCCGCGCCGGTGCAGGAAACGATTGCGTCGCTCATCCTTGGCCCCGGTGAATGGCCCGAGTGGTACGCGAAGTGGGAGCAACTCGACCGCGGTGGGTTCAGCCATGCGTTCAGCTGCCTCATGCACCGCGACGACGTGACGGGCGATCTCGGGTCGATCACGACACGTGCGCTGATCGTGCACGGCGATGCCGACGTGGCGATTCCGCTCGCCAAGGCGGAAACGCTGCGCGACGGTTTGGGCGGGCCGGTGACGATGTGCGTCGTGCCCGGTGCGCCGCACGCGGCGAACATGACACATCCCGACATCGTGAACCAGGCGATTCTCGACTTCCTCGCCAACGTCGAACCGCGTGCCACGGTGCATCCGACCTACGAGAAAAAGTAGGTCGACAAAGCCGTGCAGTTCGACACCGTCCTCTACGAAGTCGATGCCGGTGTTGCGGTCATCACTCTGAACCGTCCTGAGGCGATGAACTCGTGGACACCGCAGTTGAGCGATGAATTGATGTTGGCGTGCGGTGCAGCCGACGCCGATGACGAAGTGCGTGTGCTTGTCATCACCGCCAACGGGCGAGCGTTCTGCGCAGGTGCGGACCTGAGTGGAGGAGAGTCGGGTTTCGTCGGCGGTGGCCCAACGGCACGGAAAGGGCCACGTCTGTGGCCACACCAGGTGCGTAAGCCCGTCATCGCGGCGATCAACGGTCACGCGGTCGGGGTCGGCATCACGTACCCGATGTTGTGCGACATTCGCATCGTGTCGGAGACGGCGAAGATTCAATATGCGATGGTGCGCCGCGGCGTCATTCCCGAACTGGGTTCACATGCGCTGTTGCCGCGGGTCATCGGTTTCGCGAAAGCAGCGGAGTTGATGTTGACGGGTCGACAGTTCCTCGGGGCAGAGGCCGTCGAGTTGGGGCTCGCGTCACGCGCCGTGCCGGCGGAGCAGGTGTTGGCCGTTGCCATGGAGATGGCCCGCGACATTGCGGTGAACGTGGCGCCGGTGTCGGCCGCCCTTGCAAAAAAACTGATGTGGGAGGGACTGAACACGTCCGTCGACACGATGCTTGCCCTCGAGTCGTCGTTGCTGCCCGAACTGGCGGCGATGCCCGATTCGGGTGAAGGCGTGCGGGCGTTCTTCGAAAAGCGTGAACCGCAATGGCAAGGTCGGGTATCAAGTGACGTTCCGAATGTAAGTTTGTGAGTCGACCAGGGGGGAACATGGCAGGTGAAACGGGGCATGTCGGGCTCACATCGCGTGAGGTTCAGGACGATCCATTTCCGTACTACCGCGAGCAGATGGCGAAGTGCCCGGTGTGGCGCGAAGACGACATCAACCTCTATGTCATCGGTGGCCACGAAGAGGCCCGCGCCGCACTTGGCGACCTGAAGACGTTTTCCAGCAAGCCCGCGGCGGGCAACCGCGCCGTGAAGCCCGAAGTCGTCATGGCGTACATGGGTGTTCTGCAGGAAAAGGGTTGGGTACACACGCCGATCCTCCAGCGCGTCGACCCACCCGAACATGGACGCGCCCGCAAGATTCTCAACCGCGTGTTCACGCCCGCGCAGGTGAAGGCCTACGTGCCGGAGATCGAGGAAATCACCCACCGCCTGGTCGACTCGATGTTGCAGCGTGGGCAGTGCGAGTTCGTGAAGGATTTCGCGCTGCCACTTCCCGGTCGTTTCATCGCACGGCATCTCGGATTGAACGACGACGAATACCCGAGGTTCCGTCGCTGGGCCGAGGCGATGCTCTCGCTCGCGCAGCGCAACGACATGACGGTGGAAGAAGCCATCGTCGAGGCGAACATCGAGGTCGAAGAACAGCACTTCGTCGTGGCCGAGTTCGAAAAGCGTCGGCAGAACCCGGGCGGAACCGACCTGATCTCGCTCATCGTTCATGCTCACGGTGAAGACGAAGAGGCCTTCACCACGACCGAGCTCATCACCTTGATGCACCAACTCATCACGGGTGGCTTCGAAACCACCACTGGTGCGCTGTCGGCGGCGATGCTGTTGTTGTTGCGTCACCCCGACCAGATGCAGTTACTACGCGAAGACCGATCGCTGATGCCGAACTTCATCGAAGAGGTGCTGCGCTACGACGCCCCGGTGCAGGGGCTGTGGCGGTCGGTGCAGTGTCCGGTGAACGTCGGGGGAGTCGACATTCCCGAGAAGTCGGCGGCGATGGTGCGCTACGGCGCCGCCAACCGCGACCCCCGGGTGTTCGAGAACCCGGACGCCTTCGACATCCGCCGGCCCAATGCCAAGAACCACATTTCGTTCGGGTTCGGGGTGCACTTCTGTCTAGGGGCCGCGCTGGCCCGCCAGCAGATGTCATCGGCCTTCAACATCCTTCTCGACAAGGTCAGTGAATTCGAACTGGCCAAGCCGCTCGAGTACCCCGTCTACGACCGCAGCTTTTTTCTCCGACCCATGAGGGAGTTGCACCTGAAGGTACGGTAGGGGCAGGAATACACGGAGGGACAACATGGCTGACACCCGCGACGAACTCATTCGCATGGCCAAGCGCACGCTGCAGGGCCTGAACGAAAACAAGGGCGAACTGGTCGATACCCAGTACCGCGTGCCCGTCGAGTACTACTTCGAGCAAGATCGCTGGCAGCAGGAAGTCGACCGCATTTTCAAGCGCCTTCCGTTGGTGCTCGGTTTCTCGTGCCAAATGCGCGAGGTTGGTTCGTACTCCGCCGTCACGGTGCTCGGCGTTCCCGTGCTCATGGTGCGCGGCAGTGATGGCGAGATGCGGGCGTTCCTCAACGTGTGTCGGCACCGCGGTGCGCAGGTCGCGGAAGAAGGTTGCGGCAAGGCGCGTCGTTTCACGTGTCCGTACCACGCGTGGAGCTACAACACCCAGGGTGACCTTGTGGGCATCTTCGAAGCCGAGGCGTTCGGCGACGTCGACCGCAACACGCACGGCCTCACGACGCTTCCCGTCACCGAGCGTGCGGGCATCATCTGGGTGACCCTGACGCCGAACTCACGTCTCGATCACGACGCCTTTTTCAAGGGCTACGACAGGATGCTCGAGCACCATCACTTCGCCGACTGTCACTATGCGGGCGGTCAGTCGATCACCGGTGCGAACTGGAAGGTCGCCTACGACGGCTATCTCGACTTTTACCACCTGCCGATTCTCCACAGGAACACCTTCGGCCCCGACACGTCGCCCAAGGCATTGTTCGAAGCGTGGGGCCCGCACCAGCGTCTGATGGCGCCCGACAAGCGCACATCGGTCAACACGCTCGACGGAACGCCCGAGTCCGAGTGGCCGGAAGACAAGCTGGTCTTCGGTGTGTGGACGATCTTCCCGCACGTGTCGATCGC
>JBJTYJ010000279.1:0-4882 GCA_046082705.1 Actinomycetota bacterium
GCACAGAAGGCCAGTGAGTGGCTACCCATCATCCCGAACGGAGATGCGCTGTTCCTCGCGGCGATCGCGCACGTACTTTTCGCCGACGGTTTGGTGTCGATCGGCGCACATGTTGAGCCACATTTGAACGGACTCGACGAAGTTCGTGCCGTAGTGGAACGTTTCACACCCGAGGCGGTCGAGCGCGCGTGTGGTATCGATGCGCCGACAATTCGCCGCATTGCGCGCGAACTTGCCACGGCGCCCGCGGCGACGGTGTACGGGCGTATCGGCACCACCACCACGGCCTTTGGCGCGACGACCTCATGGCTGGTCGACGTGGTGAACACGCTGACCGGAAACCTCGACCGCGAAGGTGGTTCGCTCTTCACGTTGCCGGCCGCCGGTGGAGCAACGACGAAGGGCCAACCGGGACGTGGCAAGGGCTTCGAATACGGGAAGGGCCATTCGCGCGTCAAGGGTCTGCCGGAATTAATGGGTGAGTTTCCTGTCGCGGTGCTTGCCGACGAAATTCTGACGGCAGGCGACGGACAAATTCGCGCGATGGTCACGCTCGCGGGCAATCCCGTGCTGTCGAATCCGAACAGCGGAAAACTCGACCGAGCGCTCGCGTCGCTCGACTTCATGGTGAGTGTCGACATCTACCTGAACGAAACGACTCGGCACGCCGACGTCATTCTTCCGCCGCCGTCGCACTTGCAGCGCGATCATTACGACGTGTTTCTCCTCGCTTTCGCCGTGCGCAACGTTGCGAACTACAGCCCGGCCGTGCTGCCCCTCGACGAAGGTCAACCCGACGAGTGGGAGATACTCGCGAAGCTCGGCATGATCGCCCAAGGTGCGGGTGCAACCGCCGATCCTGCAGTTGCCGACGACATGGCAATCGCCGGCCTTGTTGGTTCCGCGGTGTGCGACCCGTCGTCGAACGTCTGCGGCCGTGACGCCGACGAGTTGATCGCAATTCTGTCGTCGTCGGGACGGCGGGGTCCGGCACGAATGATCGATTTCATGTTGCGCACGGGTCCGTACGGCGACGCATTCGGAGCCGCGCCCGACGGTTTGTCGCTCGACGTGCTGCTGGCCAATCCGCACGGCGTTGACCTCGGCGCACTTCGTCCCCGCATTCCGGAAGTCATCCGAACTTCGTCGGGCAGAATCGAACTCGCACCACCGCAATTGCTCGCCGACGTCGATCGGCTGTGGGCGCATGCGAGTGCAGCCGATGACGACAAGTTGATGCTCGTTGGTCGACGGCACATTCGTTCGAACAATTCGTGGATGCACAACATCGCGGTTCTCGTGAAGGGCAAGCCGCGCTGCACGCTGCAGATGCATCCATCCGATGCCGACGCGCGTGGTATCTCCGCCGGACAAGCCGTTCGCGTGCGCAGTCGCGTGGGTGAGGTACTCGCACCCGTCGAGATCACCGACGACATCCGGCCGGGTGTCGTGTCGCTGCCGCACGGGTGGGGCCACTCGGTGGCCGGCACGCGCCTGTCGGTCGCCGGGGAGTACGCGGGAGTGAATTCGAACGTCCTCACCGATGAAGACCTGTTCGATCCCGTGTCGGGGACCAGCGTCTTGAACGGCATCCCCGTCGCCGTGGCCGTTGGCTGATTCGGCCGGCTGAGGCCGCAAGCTCAGCCAGCATGGCCGGTCGTCCACAGTCGTCCACAGCGCAATCCCCTGAAAAGAGGGGAAATTCACACGGTTGTCCACTTCCTCCACACAGGCCTTCCCCCGTATCGTGCCCCTTGGCAGCGATGTGTCGGGTGACCGTCGACAATCGTTGACAAAGGGTTAAGCACAGTGCTGTAATTACACAACCAGTTGTGGAATACACCGCAATGGGGGCGGAGAGCCACAACATGTTGTGGATCCTGCGTCTTCGGAGACTTCTCCGGGACGTCGGGGTCAACTTTGTTGATGTGGTGGTCTTCTGCGCTCTTCATTCGGAGTGCGTGGGTGACGCGAGTCACGCACATTCGACAACCACAGATTCGGCAAACAGTTCGCAGTTACGAAGCACTCACACAGCACCAACAAAGTTGTCACGGAAAAAGTCAGGAAGGAACGACATGTCTCTCGCACCGGATCGGTTGTCCATCGGTATCCGTCGTCATTTCACGAACGCCGGCGTGCATCCGTACGACACCGTCGTTTGGGAGCGTCGCGATGCGCGCATCTCGAACTGGAAGGACGGGTCGGTTGCGTTCGAACAGCGCGACGTCGAGATTCCCGCTTCTTGGTCGCTCAACGCGACGAACATCGTCGCCCAGAAGTACTTCCGTGGAACGCTCGGTACACCTGAGCGCGAGACGTCGCTTCGTCAGGTCATCGATCGCGTCGCCGAAACGATCACCGACTGGGGTATCGAGGGCGGCTATTTCGTCGATGCCGACGAGGCCGAAGCCTTCCGCAACGAGTTGAAGTTCATCCTCGTCACCCAGCGCGCAGCGTTCAACAGCCCGGTGTGGTTCAACATTGGCGTGAAGGGCGTCCCGCAGCAGGCGAGCGCGTGCTTCATCCTCGCCGTCGAAGACACGATGGCCGGGATTCTCAACTGGTACCGCGAAGAGGGAACCATCTTCAAGGGTGGGTCGGGTTCGGGCATCAACCTGTCGAACATCCGCTCCAGCTACGAGCACCTTCAGGGTGGCGGCACCGCTTCCGGTCCCGTCTCGTTCATGCGTGGAGCCGACGCAAGCGCGGGCACCATCAAGTCGGGTGGCAAGACACGCCGCGCCGCAAAGATGGTCATCTTGAACGTCGACCACCCCGATGTCGAAGAGTTCATCTGGTGCAAGGCCAAGGAAGAGCGCAAGGCCCGCGTGCTGCGCGACGCCGGTTTCGACATGGACCTCGACGGTGTCGACTCGTTCTCGATCCAGTACCAGAATGCGAACAACTCGGTGCGCGTCACCGACGACTTCATGAATGCCGTCATCGAAGACCGCGACTGGAACATGAAGGCCGTCACCGGTGGCTCGGCCGTGAAGACCGTGCGCGCACGTGATCTGTGGCGCGAAATCGCCACCGCTGCGTGGGAGTGCGCCGACCCCGGTCTGCAGTTCGACACCACGATCAACAAGTGGCACACCGCGCACGCAACGGGTCGCATCAACGGTTCGAACCCGTGTTCGGAGTACATGCACATCGACAACTCGGCTTGCAACCTCGCATCGATGAACCTGCTCAAGTACCTCGACGAGAACGACAACTTCGATGTCGAGGCGTTCAAGCACTCGGTCGAAGTCGTTTTCACGGCCCAAGAAATCCTCGTTGGTCGCGCCGACTACCCGACCGAGAAGATCGGCGAGAACAGCCGTCTGTTCCGTCAGCTCGGCATCGGCTACGCCAACCTCGGCGCATTGCCGATGGCGCTCGGCCTGCCCTACGACAGCAAGGAAGGTCGCTCGTGGGCGGCTTCGATCACGTCGCTCATGACCGCTCACTCGTACGCGACATCGGCGCGCACGGCCAGCCGCATGGGACCGTTCGCCGGTTTCGCCGAGAACGAGAAGTACATGTTGAACGTCCTGCGCATGCACCGCGATGCTTCGTACGAAATCGAGAATCCCGATGTCGTGCAGGCCGACCTTCTGCAGGCCGGTCGCGACGCATGGGAATCGGCCGTTCGTGACGGCGAGGAATACGGCGTGCGCAACAGCCAGGCCAGTGTTCTCGCACCGACAGGAACCATTGGTCTCATGATGGACTGCGACACCACGGGTATCGAGCCCGACCTTGGTCTGGTCAAGATCAAGAAGTTGGTGGGTGGCGGCACGATGTCGATCGTCAACCAGACGATCCCGCGTGCTTTGCGCCGTCTTGGCTACACGCCGCAGCAGATCGACGACGTCATCGCCTACATCGACACGAACAAGAGCATCATCGGTGCGCCGGCCCTCAAGGCCGAACACCTGCCCGTGTTCGCGTGCTCGATGGGTGACAACACGATCCACTACGAGGGTCACGTCCGCATGATGGGTGCGGTGCAACCGTTCCTGTCGGGCGCCATCTCGAAGACGGTCAACATGCCCGAAGAGGCGACCATCGAAGAGATCGAGAAGTTGCACGAACTGTCGTGGCGTCTCGGCCTGAAGGCCGTTGCGATCTACCGCGACAACTGCAAGGTTGCCCAGCCGCTGTCGACAGCGAAGAAGGACGACGACAAGGCCGACGAGCCGACCGCAGTCTCCGCCGCCACCAACGTTGTCGAGCGCATCGTCGAGCGTGTCGTTGCCCAGCCGGTACGCCAGAAGCTTCCGCGTTCGCGTCGTGGTCGCACGTTTGAATTCCGCGTCGCCGACTGCAAGGGCTTTGCCACGATCGGCAAGTACGAAGACGGTCGCCCGGGCGAAGTGTTCCTGACGGTGTCGAAGCAGGGCTCGACCCTCTCGGGCATCATGGACGCGTTCGCCAAGAGCATCAGCTACGGCCTGCAGTACGGCGTGCCGCTGCGCGCGTTCGTCGAGGCGTTCACCAACATGCGCTTCGAGCCGGCAGGCATGACCGACGACCCGGACATCCGCATCGCGTCGTCGATCATGGACTACCTGTTCCGTCGTCTCGCACTCGAGTACCTGAACTACGACGAGCGTGCCGAGCTCGGCATCTTCAGCCGCGACGAGCGCTTGCAGCCGACTCTGCCCGGTGTCGAAGAGACCATCGTCGAAACCAGCACCGGTTCGGAAGTTGTCGCAGACCCAAAGAGCGTGCCGTCGGCCGGTGACCTGGCTGCGCAGTTGCAGTACGGCCTCGCCCCGTCGGCCCCGAGCTCCGACCACTCGCCTGCGACGGGCATCGAGCGTCCGGCCGTCAAGCACAGCGACGCACCGATGTGCATGCAATGCGGTGTGCAGATGCAGCGCGCCGGCTC
>JBJTYJ010000280.1:0-8819 GCA_046082705.1 Actinomycetota bacterium
GACCCTGTCGGTCTATCCGTGTGTCGGGACAAATGCAATGGGCTGGGAGAAAACCCAGTGTTTGCACTGTGGAAAAGTGGCGGAGAGGGTGGGATTTGAACCCACGGTCCGCTTTAACACGGACAACGCCTTAGCAGGGCGCCCCATTCGGCCACTCTGGCACCTCTCCTGGGAAAGGCGAAGTCTACGTCGCGCCGAGGGCTTCCGAACCCGGCCGCTTCCGTTAACTCCGTTTCACGGCCGGGTGCGGACTGAAAACCCGCGCCGGCAAGACACCTAGTATCTGTGTCAACGCATCCGCTACTTCCGGGGAGGAAAATTTGAGCAAGCGTTTGAGCAAGAAGTGGCTGCCCCTCGCAGCCACGGTCGCTCTCGGTGTCGGTCTCGTTGCCTGTGGCGACGACAGCGACTCGAGCAGCGAAGACACCGCAGCAACCGAGGAAACGACTGCCACGGCAGACACGACCGCGACAGCTGACACCACTGCGGCACCCGCCGACACGACGGCTCCTGCCGCCGGTGGCGACTGGGCAGCCAACTTCAAGGCCTGGGAAGACGGCGCTGCGCCGGTCGCCTGTGGTCCGAAGGACGGCGGCGCGTTGAAGGCTGCATGGGTGTACGTCGGTCCGATCAACGACGGTGGCTGGACACAGACACACGACGAAGCTCGCGAGAAGGTGCAAGAGCACTTCGGCGACAAGATCGAAACTACCTACAAGGAAAACGTGCCCGAAGGTGAGCAGGTTGGTCAGGTCATCGAAGACCTGATCGCCGACGGCAACACCGTGATCTTCGGTACCTCGTTCGGATTCCAGGACGCGTTCGTCGCTGCTGCCGAAAAGCACCCCGACATCTGCTTCGAGTTCGCAACCGGCTACAAGAGCGGTGCAAACCTGTCGCAGTTCTACGGTGCAGCCGAAGACACCGACTACCTGACCGGTATGGCAGCAGGCGCTGCTTCGAAGTCGGGCAAGCTTGGTTACCTCGGTTCGTTCGGTATTCCGGAAGTTG
Organism: Actinomycetota bacterium; assembly: GCA_046082705.1. Classification (GTDB taxonomy): domain Bacteria; phylum Actinomycetota; class Acidimicrobiia; order Acidimicrobiales; family Ilumatobacteraceae; genus F1-20-MAGs119. The sequence continues at coordinate 1,012 of JBJTYJ010000280.1, forward strand.
TTCGCGGTATCAACGCATGGACGCTCGGCGTGCGCGCGATGAACCCCGAAGCATCCGTGAAGATCGTATGGGTCAACAGCTGGTTCGACCCGCCGAACGAGCGCAAGCAGGCCGAAGCCCTCATCACTGCGGGCGTCGACGTTCTCGGTATGAAGGGCATCGACTCGCCGGCCACCGGTGACGCGGCAAAGGCCAAGGGCATTCCGTGGGCCGGCTACAACCGCGACAACAGCGCCAACTACGGCGAAGTGTGGCTGACGGGCACCCAGTACCACTGGGACGTGTACCAGATCCCGCGTCTGCAGCAGGTGCTCGACGGTGCATGGGTTGCCGGCAACTACTACGGCAACATTGGTGACGGCTTCGTTGGTCTGTCGGCTTACGGTGACCTCGTCTCGGAAGAGACGCGCGCCGCAATCGAAGCAAAGAAGGCCGAATTGGCAGCGAACCCCGGTGGCGAGTTCACCGGCCCGATCAAGGACACCGCAGGCAAGGAGCAGCTCGCCGCAGGCAAGCAGCACACCTACGAAGAGTTGATGGGCATGGCGTACCTCGTCGAGGGCGTCGACGGAGAAATTCCGGCCGGCTGATTCACAGCACAACACACGACACTTTCGTGAGAGGGGCGGGCCTTTGGGCCCGCCCCTCGGTGTTTCCACTAGGTTTTCCCCGAGTGAGTGATTCGTCAGTGAGGGGCATGAAATGACGAACAGCGCGGTGCGCATGACGGGAGTCGTGAAACGCTTCCCCGGGGTCGTCGCAAACGATGGCGTGAACTTCGAGGTGTTGAAGGGCGAGGTTCACGCACTGCTGGGTGAAAACGGCGCCGGAAAGTCGACCCTGTCGAACATCCTCACGGGCCTCTACCGCCCCGACGAAGGCACGATCGAACTCGACGGCACCGGTGTGTCTTTCGCTTCGCCGAAATCGGCCCTCGATGCCGGAATCGGCATGGTGCACCAACACTTCCGCCTCGTCGAACCGTTCACCGTTGCCGAGAACGTGATTCTCGGCAACCCCGAAACGCCGTTCGTCATCGACACCGGTTCAACCATCGAGCGCGTGGCCGAATTGGCGAAGCGCTACGACATGGCGGTCGATCCCAACGCAAAGATCTGGCAACTGAGCGTCGGCGAACAGCAGCGCGTCGAGATTCTCAAGGTGCTGTATCGCGGTGCTCGCGTGTTGATTCTCGACGAACCAACCGCAGTCCTCACACCCATCGAGGCCGAGGCGCTTTTCAAGACGCTGCGCGCAATGACGGCCGAGGGTCGCACCGTAATCTTCATCTCGCACAAACTTGACGAGGTGATGAGCGTCTCCGATCGCATCACCGTGCTGCGCGGTGGTCGCACCGTCGGAACGGTCGCAACGAACGACACATCGACGCGCGAACTCGCCAGCATGATGGTGGGCCGCAGCGTCGAGTTCTCGCGTGTCGTACGACGCAACCCGGGTGTCGCAAGCGACGTGGTGTTGTCGCTCGCCGATGTCAGTTGTGAAGACGACCGCGGGCGCGAGGCACTGCACGGGGTCAACGTCACCGTTGGCCGGGGTGAAATCGTTGGAGTCGCCGGAGTCGCAGGCAATGGCCAGCGTGAACTGGCCGAGGTAATCGCCGGAATGCGCAGTTCGACTGGCGGTCGCATCGTGGTTGGCGACAAGCCGGTGCCAAACGGCCGCGCCCGTGCAGCGATCGCCGGTGGCGTGGCCCACGTACCCGAGGACCGCCTGCACACCGGGCTCGCTGCGGGCCATTCGGTGGAAGACAACATGGCGCTCAAGAACTACCGCACGCCGCTTCTCTCGCGCTTTGGTTTGCTGAAGCGGAACATCATCACATCCCAGGCAGGTGACCTGGTGACGAAGTACGACGTGAAGACCCCCGACACTGCGACACCCGTACGGCTGCTGTCCGGCGGCAACGTACAAAGGGTGCTACTTGCCCGCGAGTTTTCGACAAACCCGAAGGTGCTCGTCGCGGCGTCACCGACGCGCGGTCTCGACGTCGGCGCCATCGAAACCGTCCGCGAGCGGCTGGTCGAGGCAGCCGACAACGGCGTGGGAATCCTTCTCATCAGCGAAGACCTCGAAGAAATCATGTCGTTGGCCGATCGCATCGTCGTGATGTACGAGGGGCGACTCGTTGCCGACATGCCCGCCGTTGGTGCGACGCGCGAACAACTGGGCCTCCTCATGGGTGGCGCAACTCTGGAGGTGTCGCGATGAAGTCACCCATCCGACTCGAAAGGCGTCTCGAACAGCCGCGATGGCTCAATTCAGCGATTCCCGTTGTCTCGCTTCTGGGCGCCCTGTTCGTCGGCGCCATCGTTCTGTTGGCGACGGGCAAGAACCCGCTCGATGTTTATTGGCGCATCCTTGATCGCGGGTTCCTTTCTCAGCGCGCCATCACGGGTACCTTGCGCACCGCCACGCCGCTCGCCTTTACCGGCATGTGTGCCGCGGCAGCTTTCCGCTTGGGTGTCATCAACATCGGAGGTGAAGGCCAGCTCTATGTCGGTGCGGTTGGCGCGGCGCTCGTTGGTTTGTGGATAGGCGGTTCGGCCCCGGTTGGCGTCACGATCATCGTCATGGTGCTCGCCGGCATGTTGTTCGGTGCCATGTACGCATCGATCGTCGGCGTCCTGCGGTCGCAGTTCAACACGAACGAGATCATCACGTCGCTGATGATGAACTACATCGCAGGCATCATCCTCAATTACCTCATCTTCAACTCCCGCTCGTACTGGCGCGACCCCCGATCGGTGGGCTTTCCGTCGGGCAAACCGCTGGAGAAACGGGCCTTCTGGCCGACTTACGAAATCTTCGGCACATCGGTATCGTTCGGTTTTCTCGTAGCCGTCGCCGCAGCGATCGTGCTGTGGGTGATCTACAAACGAAGCCGCCTCGGCTTCGAAATCGGCATCATTGCCGACTCCCCGCGTGCCGCTCGCTACGTGGGCATCCGGACCAAATGGACGATCGTGGCCGTCACCGCCATGTCGGGTGCACTCGCCGGAATCGGTGGCGCCAGCCAGGTTGGCGACTTCGCGCACTACCTCGATGCCAAGGGCCTGCAGTTGAACAATTTCGGCTACACCGGCATCGTCGTCGCAGCGCTCGCCCGTCTGAACCCGCTGGGCGCGATTCTTGTCGCCGTGTTGTTGGGTGGACTCACGAATGCCGGTTACTCGCTGCAGGGACCCGACTTCCCCAGTGGACTCGTCGGCACGCTGCAGGGCCTCATCCTCTTCACTGCAGTTGCCGGTGAAATTCTCACCAAGTACCGATTGCGCTCGAACCGAAATGCGGCGAAGGCGGTGACCGCGTGAACAGCAACCTCTTCATCGTCATCGCGGCTTCGGCGATCTTCTACGGGACACCACTCTTCTTTGCCGCACTGGGCGGCGTTTTCACCGAGCGAAGCGGGGTCTTGAACCTCGGTGTCGAAGGAATGATGCTCATCGGTGGTGTCACCGCAGCATGGTCGTCTTTGCACGTGGGTGGCTCTGCATGGTTCACCGTCCTCGTTGCTCTCTGTGTTGCCATGTTGGCCGGTTCTATCCTTGCGTCACTTCACGCTTTTCTTTGTGTCACGCTGAAGGCGAACCAGACGGTGGCGGGACTTTCGATCACGATCTTCGCCGGTGCGGTCGGCCTCTCGAGTTACTTCGCCAACATCTGGAAGGTTGCCCAAGATCCGGTGACGCGCCAGGTCCGCAAGCTCGACGTCCTCGGCCTCGCCGACACTCCGATTCTCGGCCCGCTTCTCTTCAACCACACGATCCTCACCTATCTCTCGTGGGTCATGTGTGCAGTTGCCTCCTGGTACCTCTTCCGCACGAAGATCGGTCTGCAATTGCGCGCCGTCGGCGAATCACCCCAGACCGCCGATGCCATGGGTATCAGCGTCGTGAAGTACCGCTACATCCACACGATGCTCGGCGGTGCTCTCGCCGGCCTGGGCGGTGCGTTCTACAGCCTTGCGATCGTGCCGACATGGGTCGACGGCATGACCAAGGGTGCGGGCTGGATCGCAATCGCACTCGTGATCTTCGGATTCTGGCGGCCGGGACTGACGCTTCTCGGTGCGTACCTGTTCGGTGCTTTGCAGTCGCTCGGCACCGTGCTGAAGTCGCGCAGCTTCGACATTCCGGGCGACGTGCTCGATGCGTTGCCCTTCGTGATGACGATCGTGGTGCTCGTGCTCGTCTCCACACGGTTCGCGCACAAGCGCATCGGAGCGCCCGCCGCCCTCGGCGTGCCCTACGAGCGTGAAGAACGGTGACATCACCGAATTCGCTCACCAACACCGCGCCGGGACTGCGGCGTGGTTGGTTGCCCATCGGTAGCCCCGACGAGTTCCCTCTCGACACCCCAACACGAGTCGAACTACTGGGCGAAGGCGTGGTCGTCGTGCGCAACGACAACGGCATCGTCGCATTTGCCGACCGTTGTTCGCACCGAAATGCCCGGTTGAGTGACGGCCGCATCGTCGATGGTTGTCTCGAGTGTCCGTATCACGGGTGGCGTTTCGATACGAACGGCCGTTGCGCACACATCCCGGCTCTCGGCGCCGGAGCAACCGTTCCGCCTTCGGCGCACCTTGCGGGCTACCGCCTGCAGGAACGCTACGGACTCGTGTGGGTGGCCGTCGAGGATCCGGTTGCCGACCTCCCCGAGATTGCCGAATGGGACGACCCGGCACTGCGCACGATCTGGTTGCCGCCGGTCGTCATCAACGCTGCGGCAGGCCAGTTCGTCGACAACTTCCTCGACTTCGGCCACTTCCCGTTCGTTCACGCGGGAACCTTTGGTGCGGGTGAAGACGAACACATCGGCGACTACGAGGTGCAACGCCGAGCCGACGGTTGGGGTTTCATCGTCGAGTATCCGCACACGATCCACAACAATGAAGACCCACTGGTGAAAACGGGTGAACATCCGTTGGTTCAACCACGAAACATGACCTATACGTATGGGGCGCCATTCACCATCGTTCTGCGACTCGAATTGCCGATCACCGGCATGGTGAACGTTCTCTTCACCGCACTACAGCCAATGACCGAGTCGACGACCCGCGTCTACACGGCGATGTTGCGCAATGACTGCGACACCGAAGAAAAAGCGCAGCGCGCGATCGACTACGAACTCGAAATCATGGCCGAGGACCTGACGGTCATCGAGCACCTGTGGGACAAGGCGATCCCTTTCGACATCGGCCAGGCCCATACACGGGCCGACCGCAACACGGTGGAGTTCCGCCGCATCATGCAACGCCTCCTGTCGGCGTGACTCCCATCGCCTAAATTCGCTTCATGGCATCGGTGTGGGACTCGGTCGTCGGGCAGGGCCACGCCGTTGACCTTCTTCGACAACTCGTCGACAGCCCGGTGCACGGCTACCTGTTGATCGGCCCCGAAGGCTGCGGCAAGGAAGAGGCCGCCCGTGCGCTTGCCGCACGCCTCATCACCGGGTCCGATGATTCGACGAGTCCCACTGCCCAGGGAATCATGCGCGGGGTGTTCATCGACGTCCACGAAGTGCGCCGCGAAGGAGCCTCGATCAGCGCCGAGCAGGCCGTGGACATCGTTGCACTCGCCTCACGTTCACCCGTCGAAGCAAGCAGAGTCGTCATCATCATGCACGACGTCCATTTCATGGCCGACACGGCCATCGTGCGGTTGCTGAAGACGTTCGAAGAGCCTTCGGCGCAGGTCACGTTCGTGCTGCTCACCGACGCGGTCGTTCCGGAACTCGTCACGGTCGCATCGCGTTGCGTGAACGTCAATTTCGGTGAATTGGCTCCCGAACACATCGCAGCCGCGCTCGTGGCCGACGGAATCAGCGACTCAATTGCACGCGAAATCGCCGCCGGATCACGCGGCAGTTTGCACCTGGCCCGACTCCTTGCCCGCGACCCCGAATTCGCCGCCCGTCGCGAGGCCTTTGCCCGCGTTCCGCACGAACTCGACGGCAGTGGCCATCGCGTTGCCACCCTCGTCACCGACCTCCTGCAGCGCATCGAAGTCGCCGCCGAACCGCTCGAAGAAATCTTCGAGCGTGAGAAAGAAGCACTGCAGGCGCGCATCAAGATCTCGGGCGAACGAGGTTCGGGCAAGAAAGACCTCGAAGATTCACAAAAGCGGCGACTACGCAAGCACAAGACCGACGAACTGCGCTCGGGTCTTGCCGTGATCGCGGGTGTCTATCGCGACGCGATGTCCCATGCCCACAACGCACACCGACTCAGTGAGTTCGCCACCGCCGTCGACGACATCCACCGCTCGATGGGCCGCCTCGCCCTCAGCGCGTACGAGGACCTGCTCTTGCAAGCACTCTTTCTCCGCCTGCCCATCGTGCGCCAGGCCGACTTCGTCGGCTGAACGGTGCGCTACTTCAGGTCAGTCGGTAGGCTTCTAAGCCTCGCCCAGATAGCTCAGTCGGCAGAGCATCTCACTCGTAATGAGAAGGTCGCGGGTTCGATTCCCGCTCTGGGCTCCATTCGGTTCCCTACGAAATTCAGTTGCCTACAAAACGGTGAACCGTCGCCGCAACGACGCCACGTCGTCCGTGAGTTCAGACACCAGCTGAGTCTCGAGCGTACTGAAGCGGGAGAAGAACTTTGAGTGGTCGACGTTGAGCCGCCGCGAAACTCGCCGTGTGACTGCGCGCCTGAGTTCGCGTGTGTTGCCCTGTCGCAGCGTTCGCCCGTAAACGTTGAGCAACCGGTTGACGCTCATCTCGAAGCGAATCGGTCCGAGAGTCGTCTCGTTCAATCGCGGCCTTTCGTTCGTCAGATCAGGTGCAAATGTCTTGATTCCGAAGAATTCGGCGAATCGCTCCCAAAAGCGAACTGGATCATTCGCAAAATCCTCGCTGAAAGCGATTGCAACATTGTCATAGCCGAACAGGTCTCCATACATGTTGCCGAGAAGCCCGATCGAAAAGGAACCACGATCACATTTCCTGTCGTCGAGAATTCGAGCAAGAAAATCCGGGTATGACTGCACTCTTCCTTCGCGAACATGGTGCAACCACGTTGAGCGCAGGAGGTTCCTTGGATCTCTCAGGGTCATGAGAACTCGCTTGTCGGCCTCACATTGCGCGAGGCGTCGAGCAATTTCGAATGGACCCACCAGGTCGTCGAACCACTCGCGCTGAGGCATTTCGATGAGCGATTCGTTCGAGAGCAGTACGGGAAGACTCTGATCGCGCGACGACGCCACAATGAGCTCTTCGAGCGCCCTGGGACTCCAATTGGACGAGCGGGCAATGTCATCGACGACTTTGCGTGTCAGCAGCGCCCCGTCACGAGCGAATGGCTTTCCGGCGAGATTCGGATAATTGCGCAGTTGCGATTGCAGTGAAGTGGTGGCGGTTTTCGGCCAGCCGACGTGGAGGATCACTCGATTGGCGTCCACGCACAAAAACTACTGACTCTTTCTCGTATGGTGGACACCGTGGTACTTGGCGCGTTCGTGTTGTTGGCCGGCGTAATGCACTTCGCCAATCCGGACTTCTTCAACGACATCGTCCCTCCTTGGCTGCCCCCGAGCGAGTCCTTCTGGACCTACGTGAGCGGCGTGGCGGAGATCATCATCGGCATCCTGATGCTGAGACCCTCGACCCGTCGTCGCGGGGCGATCGCCGCCATTTGGCTGTTCATCGCCGTGTACCCGGCGAATCTGTACATGACATGGGACTGGCGCGACCGTGCGGTGTCGGAACAAGTCGTAAGTTGGATGCGACTGCCCCTGCAGTTCGTACTCATTTGGTGGGCCTGGCGAATCGCCGAGAAGTCTCGG
>JBJTYJ010000281.1:0-2419 GCA_046082705.1 Actinomycetota bacterium
TTTCGGAGTGCCGCTGGATGAGTACCCGCGGCGCTGCGAACGCCAGATTGCCGGCTGGGAGAAGTTGCGGTTGAGGTTGGAAGCCCCTTCGGCGCAGTTGCGGGTGGCGCCGAGCATGGAATACGGGTCGTCGATCATCAATGCGATGGAAACCGGCGAAGCTGTGACCGTGTACGGCAACGTGCCGAATCGTGGCTTGATTTCGAACCTTCCCGACGGGTGCTGCGTAGAAGTTCCCGTGGTCGTTGATGCGGCTGGTTTGCATCCGCAGGTGATCGGTGCGCTTCCGCCGCAGCTGGCGGCGTTGATGCAGACGAATGTGAACGTGCAGTCGTTGACGGTCGAGGCGTCGTTGACGGGCAAGCGCGAGCACGTGTACCACGCTGCAATGCTCGACCCGCATACGGCGGCCGAGCTCGACCTCGACCAAATCTGGGCGTTGGTCGACGAGATGTTGGAAGCTCACCGCGGCTGGATTCCCGAAGCGTTGTATGTCTGAGTCGTTTCGCGCGATTGCGCCGGGGCGCGTGAATCTGATTGGTGACCACACCGATTACACGGGCGGGCTGGTTTTTCCAATGGCGATCGACCGTTCGACGGTGATCGAGTTCTCCGAGTCCGATGTTGTCGACTTGGTTTCCGGCGATGTCGAAGGCGATGGCTGGTTGCGGTACGTCGAGGCGGTGCGTCGGCTGGTTCCGGGTGTGCGCGGGGTGTCGGGCCGGGTGTCGACGTCGATTCCGATCGGGGCAGGGTTGAGTTCCAGTGCGGCGCTGGAGGTTGCGGTTGCTCTTGCGTTCGGATTCGAGGGTTCGGTCGTCGACATGGCGGTGCTGTGTCGCCAGGCGGAACACGACGCGACGGGTGTGCCCTGCGGAATCATGGACCAGTTGTGCATCGCGGCGGGGCAGGCGGGCCGGGCGACGATGATCGACTGTCGTTCCCTCGAGGTGACCCATGTGCCGGTTCCCGAATCAGTGAAGGTGGTGGTGCGTTTCGTCGCATCGCGCACACTCGAGGGCTCGGAGTATGCGACACGTGTGGCTGAATGCGCCGCTGCGGAGGCGACCGTTGGTTCATTGCGGGATGCCGAGCTGCGAGATCTGGCCGCAATCGGTGACGAGCGTGTGCGGCGGCGTGCCGTGCACGTGGTGTCGGAGAACGCGAGGGTTCGGTCTTTCGCCTCGGCGCTCGCGTCGTACGACTTCGGCTTGGCGGGGGAGATCATGCTCGAAGGGCACCGCAGCCTGGCCGAGAACTTCGAGGTGTCGACTGCTGCGATGGACCGTGCGGTGCGCGAGATCGCCGAGACGCCCGGTGTGTACGGCGCGCGCATGACGGGCGGTGGTTTTGGCGGCTGCGTGGTGGCATTGTGCGACCCCGAAGCTCGCGTCGACGGCTGGGTCGTGACCGCTGCAGATGGCGCTCGTTTGGAGCGTTGCTGAAGGGCTTCCCCGCGCCGTTGGGGCCTTCGGCGGCGAAGTAGTCTCGTCTTGTCAGCACACGACAGGGGGGAATTTCATGGGTGCATTGGGTACTCCGTATCCGCTTTTCCAGCAGGCTTGGTTGGTCAACGACCTCGAGACCTCGATGAAGTATTGGCACGACACGTTCGGAGCGGGTCCGTTCTCGGTCACCGAACACCACAAGTGCGATGAGTTCTGGTACCGCGGCACGAATCAAGAGGCCGACGTGTCGTACGCGTTCGGCTATCTCGGCGACACGATGATTCAGTTCATCGTGCAGCACGACGACACGCCGTCGATCTACCGCGACATGTACAAGGCGGGCGAGCAGGGATACCACCATCTCGCGTATCTCGTGACCGACTTCCAGGCCGAGCGTCAGCGTCTGATCGACATGGGTATCGAGCCGGCGTGCGAGTTGTTCGCCGACGGTGTGCACGCGTCGTACTTCGACACGCGCCACATCAACGGTGGCTTCACCGAGATTCACGGCGACCCGCCGCACATCCTGCAGGTCTTCGCGCAGTGGCGTCGCGCGCACGAGATTCACCGCCCTGGTGACTCGATGATCTGGCGCCGCAAGCAGGGCCAGCGCTCCACCTAACCCCAAGGGTTCTCGGTGTGAAATGACTCGCTTTTTGCGACTTTGTGCACCGAGAAACGACACCCATTTGCCCGAGAAAGGGACGACATGGCTCATGATGTGAAGGTTTTGGCCGAGGGGATTTATTTCGGTGAGGGACCGCGATGGAGAGATGGCCGGTTGTGGTTCAGTGACTTCTACGCGCACGCGGTGAAGTCAGTGTCGCTTGCGGGTGACCTGCGGACCGAGTTCGAAATCGACGATCAACCGTCGGGTCTGGGGTGGATGCCCGACGGTTCGATGCTGATCGTCGGAATGACCAAGCGTCAGGTGCTGCGCAGAACTGCCGATGGCAAGGTTGCGGTGCATG
>JBJTYJ010000282.1:0-3667 GCA_046082705.1 Actinomycetota bacterium
AGAAGATGTGGCGCGGCGAGATCATCGGCTGCCAGTTGTTCAGCGAACCTGGTGCCGGCAGCGACCTCGGCGGTCTGTCGACGAAGGCCGTACGTGACGGCGAACGCTTCATCGTGAACGGCCAGAAGGTGTGGTGCAGCGGCGGCCGCTACAGCAACTGGGGAATCCTGATGGCGCGCACGAACGCCGATGCTCCGAAACACGAGGGCATCTCGTTCTTCCTCTGCCCGATGGACACGCCGGGAATCGAAATTCGCCCCCTGCGCCAGATGACGGGCGAGGCCGAATTCGACGAGGTGTTCTTCACCGACGTGGAACTGCCCGCCGACTGTCTGCTCGGGCCCCTCCACGGTGGTTGGGGTGTCGGCATGGCGGTGCTCACCAGCGAACGCGGCCACATCGGTGCCAGCGTCATCGGCCTCGAGCGTCGTCTCGAGTCGATGGCACAACTCGGCACCAGTCGCGAGCTCGATGCGATGTCACGCGATCGTCTCGCGCAATTGCTTTCGCGCGGGCATGCATTCAAGGCAATGGGTCAACGCCAGGGCCCCGAAGCGTCGACTGCCGCATCGCTCATGAAACTCGGCATCACCGAGATGATGTTCGACACCGCAATGCTGAAAGGCGACATTTCGGGTGCGCTGTCGATTCTCGAGGGCGGTGACGCAACGGGCATGCTCGCCGCACCGGGCGGCCGCATCGCGGGTGGAACCAGCCAGGTGCAGCGCAACATCATCGGTGAGCGACTTCTCGGTCTCCCGAGAGAGCCCAAGGCAAAATGACGCGCGAAAGGGTGAGCGTCGAATCCACCGACGGCGTCATGCTTGCCGTTCACCATCTGTCCGATTGCCAACCCGGCTCACTTCCCGCCGTTCTTCTCTCGCACGCCACGGGCTTCCACGGAAAGTGCTGGATCCCGGTCGCCGAACGCTTGAAGGGACGATTCGACGTGTGGGCCCACGACCACCGCGGCTACGGCGACTCCTCTGCGCCCGACGACTGGACCGTCCGCTGGAACGCCTTCGGTGACGACGCACTCGCCGCGGCGCGTTTCGTCGCAACAACGGTGAACAACGGCCCGATCATCGCCGCAGGCCACTCGATGGGTGGCGCGACTCTCGTGATGGCGGCGCTGCGTGAACCCAAGTTGTTCAGTGGCATCGTCGCCTTTGAGCCGATCATTTTTCCGCTGTCGGGTTTTCGGCCCGACGACATGCCACCGAACCCGCTGGCTGCACTCACGCGCCGTCGTCGCGCAACCTTCTCTTCCCTCGACGAGGCCCGCACGAACTTCGCTTCGAAACCACCGATGTCGGCGTTCCGCACCGATGCCCTCGATGCATACGTCACACACGGCTTCCGTGCCACCAACGACGGAGTGACGCTGAAGTGCAGCCCCGAACACGAGGCGCGCACCTACGAAACCGGGGGCAGTCACGAAACGTGGAACTCGTTGTCGTCGATGACCGTTCCCCTGTGGGTCGTCGGCAGCCCCGAACAGCAGTACCAACCCTCGGCCATTGCGCCGCGCGCCGCCGAACAGGTGCCGGGTGCACACTACGAGGTGTGGAACGAGGTGTCGCATTTCGGTCCGATGGAAGACCCCGATCGCTTTGCGGATTTCGTGGCGACGTGCGCCTTGGCCGTTGCGGGACGATGAACGTCCACCGCATCGACGACTGGGTCGACGCGCGACTCGAACCCGCGCGCCACAACGCGGTGGTACAGGGTTTCTTCTCGCTCCTCAGTCGGGCCGGCGAGTTCAGTTTGGTGTGGCACGCGGTCATCTGGCTGCGCGCGATCGGCAGCACGACGCGTGCGGGCGAAGCGCTCGTCTTTTCGTTGTTGCTGGGTGCCGAGAGCCTGATCGTCAACCAGGGTTTGAAGCGCGCGTTCAAACGCGGCCGACCCAACGCGAACGGTGACGACAGGTTCAGCGTGAGAACCCCGGTCACCTCTTCGTTCCCTAGTGGACATTCGTCGTCGGCATTCTTTGCCGCAACCGTGCTCGCCACGCTGGTTCCCGCGGCATGGATTGCAATTTTCTTCGTTCTCGCGGTTGGCGTGGCACTCAGCCGCGTCATGGTGCGCCTGCACCATTTCTCCGACATTCTCGGCGGGGCGGTTGTGGGGGTAGCCCTTGGTCTTCTTGCGGCACCGCTTGTAGGTTGAGCGCGTGACGCGCACTTTCGCAGTGACCTGGGACTACCGGTGCCCCTACGGGCGCATCGTGCACGACCACGTTGTGACCGGCCTCCTCGCCGGCGCCGACTGGAACGTGACGTTTCTTCCCTACTGTCTTGGCCAATCGAACCGCGATGCCGACCTGCCCCCCATTTGGGAAACCCCGCAGGCCGACTCGGGCCTCTTCGCCCTGCAAGTCGGTGTGGCCGCGCGCGATGCCGACGCCACCCGGTTCCCGGCCTTTCACCACGCCGTCTACGAGTACCGCCATACCCGTGCGGGCAACCTGAACGACCGCGAGAAGATTGCCGGAATGCTCACCGACACAGGCTTCGACGCCGCCGACATTTTTGGTCGTGTCGAAGGCGGCGAACCGTTGCGCACGATCGCCCGCGAACACATGCGATACGTGAACAGCCACGACGTGTGGGGCGTGCCGACGTTCGTCGTCGATGACAAGGCCGTGTTCGTGCGTCTCTTGCGTACCTCCGAAGGCAACGCCGACGTCGCCGTGTCGACCATCGAGCGCGTCCTCGACGACATCGCCTGGCCGATCCTGAACGAGTTCAAGCACACGAGCGTCCCCCAATGACGGGTGCACGATGACCGAAAGAATGACCGATGCCGAGGGCCTGATGTGGCGCCTCGAGAAAGACCCCTTTCTTTCATCGACTTTCTCGAACATTTCGATTCTCGATCGACCGATGAACGTCGCGGCGTTCATGCGCCGCATGCACCGGGCAACGGTTGCGTTTCCCCGGTTGCGCCAACGGGTGCAACCCGCGCCCGCCAACCTCGGCGCGCCGTTTTGGCAACCCGATCCGCATTTCGACCTCGCCCATCACGTGCGGCACATCGCGCTCCCCGGAGAGGGGTCGATGCGTCAGTTACTCGATCTCGCCACGCTCTTCACCGCTGATCCTTTCGACCGGGCCCGACCCCCGTGGCAATTCCTCATCGTCGACAACGTTGCGGGTGGTCGCAGCGCGCTGATCAGCAAGATCCACCACACCATCACCGATGGTGAGGGTGGAGTGCTCTTGTCGATGCAGTTCATCGACCTCGAACGCGAAGCCCCCGAACCTCCTCCACTTCCTGAGCCGCAAGTCGACGACCCGCATCCCGATGACGACGCCGCCGACGTTCTACGTGCCGCCATGGGCGACGCACTGCGCATCCCGTTGTCGTTCGTGAAACAGATTCGCGACGCTCTCAGCGATCCCGCAAGCCTGCCGTCAACCGGTGCCGAAACGGCAGCCAACGTCCGCGCAGTTCTGAAGCAACTGGGTGACACCGACCCTGCACGCAGTCCACTGTGGACGAAGCGTTCGCTCAGCCGCCGCCTCGAGGCGTTGTCCGTGCCGTATCACACGATGCGCGAAGCGTCGAAGGCACTGGGTGGCAAATTGAACACTGCATTCGTGACCGCCGCGGCCGACGCCGCGGGTGAGTACCACCGTCGTCTCGGCTCCCCCGTCGAATC
>JBJTYJ010000283.1:0-3720 GCA_046082705.1 Actinomycetota bacterium
TTGTTCGACGGACCGACCGCGCACTTCAACCACCAATAGGGGCTGTGCAGCGCGTGCGCGTGGTGCTGGCCGACGATGTCGAAACCTGCGGTGCGCAGCTTCGCCTTCAGTTCGGTCGCCGAGTAGATGCGCACGTGACCACCCGGTGATTTCGGCGCGTGGTACTCGTCGGAAAGCATCCAATTGATCTTCTCGGGGAACCATGTGGGCACCGTCGCCGCCAGTACGCCACCCGGTTTCAACACCCGATGCAGTTCGGCCATGGCCGCGTTGTCGGCGTCGATGTGTTCGAGCACCTCGGAGGTGACGACACGGTCGAACGTCGCATCGGCAAAAGGCAGCCGGGTTGCATCGCCACGCAAACATGCCACGAAGTTGTCGGTAGTGATTTCGCCGGCGGCCGCCATCGCGGCGAAGGTGTTGCGTGTGGTGACAACTTCGTCGGCTGCCCAGTCGAGCGCGACGACTCGGGCGCCGAGTCGTGCGGCTTCGTAGGCGTGACGGCCGAAACCCGCACCCGCGTCGAGGAACAGTTCACCCGGGGCGAGTCCCAACTTGTCGAAACGAACGGTGAGCATCAGCGTCTCCGTGCGTGGTTGTGCGGCATGTCGAGGACCTCGCGGTACTGCTCGACGGTGAGCTCCGCACAATGACGCCAGCTCCAGCGTTCGACGACGCGTTGGCGGCCGTTGGCGCCGACACGTGTGCGTAGTTCGGCATCGTCGAGGCCGCGGCGCAAAGCCGCCACAAGCGAGTCGACGTCGCCCGCCTTGCACTGCAGGACGGTGTCACCGTTTGTACCGGTGACCTCGGGAAGCGCGCCACCGTCGGTGGCAACGAGACAGATACCGGTACACATCGCTTCGATGGCGGGCAGGCTGAAACCCTCGTACAGGCTGGGAACGACGGCAAGTTCGGCCTGTGCGTACAGTTCGACGATACGTTCATCGGGAACGCCCGACACGAAATCGATCGCGTCGCGCAGGCCAAGTGAGTCGATGAGGTCGGCACTTTTGCCCGGCTTGGGCTTGCCGATGATCGTCAGACGGACGTCGCGTTCGGTCCGCAGTTTCGCCATTGCCTCGAGCAGGTACGACAGACCCTTCAGGGCAACGTCGGCCGATGCCGTCGTGATGAGCCGGCCGGGCTGGCGTGGCACACCGTCGATTGGCTTGAAAAGGTCGGGGTCGACGCCGACGGGAACGAGGCGCATGCGATCGAGAGACACCCCCATGTCGTTGTGGATGTCCTTGATCGAGTTCTCGCTGACGACGACGATGCGTGGCATCTTCGAGGCGACCCTGCCCTGCATCTTCACGAACGAATACCAGCGACTGATGCCGAAGCGCTTGTAGCGGCTCTTCGTGTGGCTGAGTTCGAGTGCCCGGTCGCGCGTGATCGGGTGGTGAAGCGTGACGATCGTCGGAATTATCTTCTCGATCTTCAGGATGTCGCCGCCCAGACATTGGTTGTCGTGGACGATGTCGAAGTCGCGAACGCGGGGCTTGAGCGCGCGATACGCACGCATGCTGAAAGCCTTTGGTTCGCCGAAGGTACCCTTCAGGAACTGCGCTGCTTCGACGATGTTCGGCAGGTTCTTCAGTTCCCAATACGCGGGAAAGCGGCCCGGGTAGTGGTCGTTGAAGATGTCGAGGCTGGGCAGTTGGTGCATCGGCACACGCGGGTCGAGGACCGGATAGGGCTGGCCACCGTACACCTCGACGTGGTGGCCGAGGTCGACGAGCGCTTTCGTGAGATGGCGGGTGTACACACCCTGGCCGCCGACGTGTGGTTTGCCCCGGTAGGTGAGGTACGCGATGCGCAACGGCCCGTTCGGGTCTGCCCCCACAGTCATAGAAGGAAAAGGCTACCGCCGAGTAGGTTCGCCGCCCCGTTTGCGCGACCGGTAGGAGACAAGCACAAATGCGCCGAGAAGCGCGACGATCACGGGCGCATCACCGAGTCGCGAATACCACGTGCGGCCGGTGCGCAACGGTACGTCGGCGATGATGACCGCGGCCTCGCCGATTCGCGTACGTGACACGACGTCGCCCCCGTCGCTGATGAAACCCGAGAAACCCGTGGGGGCGGCCTGCACGACGACCCGCGCCGACTCGATGGCGCGCACGCGTGACGACGCAAGTTGTTGCGTCTGGAGGATCGTTCCGCGGTACGACGAGCCGTTCGTCGGGTTGATGACGAGTGTCGCGCCTTCTTCAATGCCCTCATTCACTCGACCGGCGAAAAAGATCTCCCACGAGATTGCGGTGGCGACACGAACCGTCTCGACGTCGTCACCACTGATGGTCGCACCGTCGAGTGGCACCTCGAGCAACGCCTTCGACGTGCCGGACACGGCATCGGTTGGCACCTGGTCGACTGGTGCGCCGATCGCGCGCAGCACGCCGCGCATCGGGATGTACTCACCGAAGGGAACCCGCCGCACCTTGTCGTAACCATCACCGAGTGAGCCATCGGCACGTATGACGACCTGTTTGTTGGTGAACCGACCGGGCCCCGCGTCCTCGGTGACGCCGACGAGCACCGGAACACCGAGACGTTTCGCCTCGTCGGATATCTCGGCGAATTCAGTCGACGTGGCGAAGTCGGCGACGTCGACGACGTTCTCCGGCCACACGACGATGTCGACCTTGTCCGCGGGAGTGATGGTTTGCATCATCTCGAGATGGCGCAAATGAACGACGCGCGGGTCGGTATTGATTGCGCGCGTGCCCTGGGGCCCGCCACCCTGCACCACTGCGATTCGAACCTCGGGTGAACCGTCGACGGCGCAACCCGTTGGTGCAACGGCAACCACGACCAAAGCGGCGAGTGACATTGCGACGAAGCGGCGCCTTCGCGCGGCCAAATATGTCGCGGCTTGCCACACGAACCAGGTGACCCCGATGACGCCGACGACACGGACAAGTGAAACGACCGGACTTTGGGCCTGCGAGATCGCAAGCGAGGCAAGCGGGACACCGCCGAAAGGCCAGGAGAACCGCAACGCCTCGACCGACGCATGCGCGAGCGGTTGCAACACGACGTGTCGCTCGGTACGCCACACGATGCTCTCGGCCAGACCGTGGAGGACCGCAAAGAGGATGCAGGCGACGATCCAACCCGGGGCGGAAATGAACCACATCCATGCCGTCGCGGGCAGCAACCAGACGAGAGTGAAAGCGGCACCGTGCCCGAACGCGCCGCGGCGCGTCTCCGCACCACGGCTGGTGACGTGGAACCAGGCGATGCCGAGGAAGACGAGTGGCCACCAACCCCACGGCGGCATCGACGCGGCAACGAGGACGCCAGCGAGAAGCGACTTGGTTCCCCCACGGGAGACGCGGAATGTCACGTGCTGCCGGTTGTGAAGCGGCCGACCAACTTGGCGAAGATCACGTAGCGGTAGGCAATCGAATGCGGGGGATGGCAGGCGAAGATCGTGAGGGTCGAGGCCTTCGTCGGACGCGTGATCCACATGGCGTCGGGTCGCACGATCTGGCGTTTCGTGATGCGGTACTCGAGTGTGCTCTGGCGTTTGCCGCCGACGGTGACGTACACGCGGTCGCCGACCTGCAACTTGGCGATTTCGCGCATCGGTGCGC
Organism: Actinomycetota bacterium; assembly: GCA_046082705.1. GTDB lineage: Bacteria > Actinomycetota > Acidimicrobiia > Acidimicrobiales > Ilumatobacteraceae > F1-20-MAGs119. The sequence continues at coordinate 3,606 of JBJTYJ010000283.1, forward strand.
CGTGACTGGTTCGGTGTCCGGCAACGACGGCATTCCCCGGCTTGCCGGGAAGGCTGGTTCCCGGCCACAAGCCAAGGCCGCGGGCGAGTGCGTCGTCATGGATGCCGCAGAGCAG
>JBJTYJ010000284.1:0-9565 GCA_046082705.1 Actinomycetota bacterium
AGGTTCTCTTCCTTCTCTTTCAAGATGCCCTTGTCGCGGGCGTACTTGTTCAACACCGAGGTGAGCGCGGTTTTGAAACCTTCGACGTGCATGCCGCCTTCGGTGGTGGAAATGCCGTTGGCGTAGCCGTGGATGCCCTCGTAGTAACCGGTGTTCCACTGGACGGCGATGTCGATTTGCATGCCCTCGGCTTCGTCTTCATCTTCGTAGTGGGCAACCTTGCTGAACAGAGCCTCTTTCGACGCGTTCAGGTGCTTGACGAAGTCGACGATGCCGCCCTTGTACTGGAAGGTCTCTTTCTTTTCCTTGCCGGGGCGCTCGTCGATGAAGTTGATGGCGAGGTTCTTGTTCAGGAACGCCATGGTTTGCAGGCGTTCGGTGACGGTGCGACCGACGAACTCGACACCCTCGGCCTGGAAGATGGTGGGGTCGGGCCAAAAAGTGACCGAGGTGCCGGTGGTGCGGCCGCGGGCCGGGGTCGTGCCGACCTTGGCCATTTTCCCCTTCATTTTCCCACCGCTTTCGAATTCCAGCTGGAAGCGGTCGCCCCCGCGGTCGATTTCGACCAGCACGCGGGTGGACAGCGCGTTCACGACCGAGACACCCACTCCGTGGAGGCCGCCCGAGACTTTGTAGCCCTCGCCGCCGAACTTGCCGCCGGCGTGGAGGACGGTGAGGACGACTTCGGCCGCGCTTTTTCCCTTGTGGGGACCCGACGGATAGGGGTCGACGGGGATGCCGCGACCGTTGTCTTCGACGCGGCAACCGCCGTCGTCTTGCAACACGACGTTGATGGTGTCGCAGAAGCCGGCCATGGCTTCGTCGATGGAGTTGTCGACGACTTCCCAGATGAGGTGGTGTAAACCGGCGAGGCCCGTGGAGCCGACGTACATGCCCGGACGCTTGCGGACGGGATCGAGACCCTCGAGGACTTGGATGTCCTTTGCGCCGTAATCAGCGGTGGGTTTCTTCGATCGAGAAGCGGTCGCGGACTCGGTTTTGCTCACTGCGAAATTCTACCTTCTGCGCCGTGTCGGACGGGTGATTGAAGACGATGTTGGCGGGGCAATTTGCCCCGATTTCATCGGCTCTTTTGGCGCACCTGAATGTGTGCAATGGAGGTGCCCGTTCGTTCACTCAATCGGCGACGAACGTCACCTTCGAGGAACTTGAATTGCGTCGCCCACGCCGCGTCGGTTGACTCGACATAAAGCACGCCTTCGTCGAGACGCACGGGCTGAATGTGCTGGGCGATGTCGTTGCCGACGACGTCGTCCCACGCCGCGAACACCGAACCAACCTCTGCGGGCGAGTCCATTTTCAGGCGTCGTAAGAGCTGCGCCATGGTGGTGTCGAGGTTGATCGGTTCGTTCGTCATGTGTGTCAGTCGTTCATGTCAGTCGTTCAGCACGGTGCCGGCGGAGATGTGGAGTATGCGATCGGGGTGTGCGACGGCGGGAAGACCCGACGCCGAGGTCATGATCACCTGGCCCGCAGGCATGTGTGCGAGAAGGGCCGTTGCGCGGTCGGGGTCGAGCTCGGACAGCACGTCGTCGAGCACGAGAACGGGGGGCGAACCCACCTTGTCGGTGACCAGGCGGTGGGTGGCGAGGCGCAGGGCAAGGGCGAGGGTGCGCTGTTCACCCTGGGAGGCCTGGGTGCGCGAGGGGAGGCCATTCAGCGACATTTCCAGGTCGTCGCGGTGGGGGCCCGAGGTGGTGAGACCACGGCGCAGGTCCTCGGCACGGGCGGCGGCAAGGGCGTGGGCCAGGCCGATGCGGCGCCATTCGGGCTCATAGACGAGGTCGACGGGTGTCGCCTTGGTCGCCAGGTCCTCGTAGGCGCGGGTGACCATCGGCTGCAACTGCGCCACGAGATGCGCACGCGCGTCGCCCCACTGGCCGCCGGCGTCGGCGAGTTTTTCGTCCCACACGTCGAGGGTGAGGGTTTCGTCGGCCGACAGGGCCGCAGGACCGGGCTTCCAGCCGACCTGTTTCAGGAAGGCGTTGCGCTGACGCACGATGCGGTCGACCTCGCGGCGCAGCGTGTCGTTGCGCGCGGAGATGGCGACGAGGGCGTCGTCGAGGAACCTGCGTCGCTCGCCCGGCCCGCCCTTCACCAACACCAAGTCGTCGGGGGAGAACACGGTCGTGCGCATGACCCCCAGCAGATCGCGCGCGCGCACGAGGCGTTGCTTGTTCACCTGAACGCGGTTGCGGCCGCTGCGGGTGAGCTCGGCTTCGATCAACACTTCCCTGCCGTCGGCGTGGCGCACCTGTGCGCGCAGCACCGCTGTGTCGGCACCATTGCGGATCAATGTGTCGACGGGAACGCCGCGGAAACTGTCGAGTGTTGCGAGAAAGGTGAGGGCTTCGGCGAGATTCGTTTTGCCCTGGCCGTTCGCGCCGATCAGTGCGGTCGTGCCGGGCGTGAAGCGAATGTCGGCAGCGACGTAGTTGCGGAAATTCGTGAGCTCGAGATGCTCGACGATCATCTCGTGCCGTACGTCAGATGCGCTGGGGCATCAGCAGGTACAGGTACTCGCTGCTCTTGTCGCCCGCTGCGGTGATGACCGCGGGACGCGCCGGGTCGATCGTTTTGATGATGACGTCGTCGGTGGGAATCGCGTCGATGCCTGCGGCGAGGTAGTCGGAGTTGAAGGCGATGGTGATGTCGTCACCGTTGTAGACGCCGTCGAGGTCTTCTTCGAATTCGTCGTTGTCCTTCGTGCCGGCCGTCAACTTCAGGCCGTTTGCTGTCATTGCCAAACGCACGGGGCCTTGGTCTTTGGCGAGAATGCGTGCACGGCGCAATGCGTCGAGCAGCGCGTCGCGGCCCGTCGTGATTGCGTTCGGGTACGTGCCGCTGAGCAGGTTCTTGTAGTTGGGGTACTCGTTGGTGAGGATGCGTGTCGTCAGCTTCGTGCCGCCGACGTCAAAGGTGACCGAATTGTCGTCGAGGCTGATCGCGGTTTCGTTGGCACCCGACAACAGACGCTGCAGTTCGGTGAGTGCACGGCTGGGGATGAGCACCTTGGTTGATGCGGCGATGACGATCGATGTCACGTCGCGTACTGCGAGACGGTACGAGTCGGTGGCGACTAGGCGCAGACTGCCTTCTTCGCCGGTCAACAACACGCCGGTGAGTGCGATGCGCATTTGGTCGCCGCTGGCCGCGCGTACGACTTGACGCAAGGCTTCGCCGAATTCGCCGGCCGGCACGGTGAACGGTGTGCCGGCCGAGGGAACGACGTTCGGAAAGTCAAGGGCGTTGTACGTGGGAACGGTGAATTGTGAACGGCCGCTTTTCACCGCGAGCGATTCGGGTGTTGCTTCGAGGGTGATTTTTCCCTCGGGGAGTGAACGCACGATGTCGTTCAACAACTTTGCGCTGATGAGGCTGATGCCGTCGCGGTCGCCGCCGATCGGAAGACTGGCCTGCAAGGTCATGTCGTTGTCGGTCGAGGTGAGATGCAACACGTCGCCCTTCACCTGCAGCCGCACACCTGACAGAGCCGGCAATGCTCCGACACGACCCGAAGCGATGCGCGAAGCAAGACCGAGTGCTTCGGCGAGTTGTTCACGTTCACAGCGAAATTTCACGGACGTCCTGCTTTGTGCGTGACCCGGCGTATTGACCTGGTCGGATGGGAGATAAATCGATAATGGTTGTAATAAGGCCTGTGAATTGTGGATCAACCACCTCTGCGCCAGTACCGGCACGGAAAGGGGTCAACGCACGTTGTCCCCAGTTTTCCACACGCGTGGGCGAACATTTGATTGCCTTGGTGGACAACCCCATGTTTGTGCCCACTACTGCGCACGTTGTCCCCGCGACAACCAACATGTTGTCCCCAGTGGAAATGACATGCGCAGCACTCACGACCATCAGCCCTTCTTTGAGCGACGGATGAGTTCGGTGACCTGGTCGTAGACCTGTTTGCGCTCGGCCATGAGACGCTGCACCTTTTCCACGGCGTGAATGACCGTGGTGTGGTCGCGTCCGCCGAAGAGCCGGGCAAGCGAGGGATAGCTGAGTTCGGTCTGCTCACGCATCACGTACATGGCGACCTGACGGGCCATGACGAGCGGGCGCTGACGGCTTTTGCCGCGCAGGGCGTCGACGCTGTAGCCGAGGTACGACGCGATGTCCTGGAGCAGTTCCTCGTCGGTCTTCTGGCGCGACGCTGACTCGGCGAGGAGATCACCCAACAGTTCCTGTGCGGTGGCGACCGTCATCTGGATGCGGTTCAGGGCCGCATAGGCGGTGACGCGAATGAGGGCGCCCTCGAGTTCACGGATGTTCGAGGTGATGTTCGCCGCGATGAATTCGAGAACGTCGTCGGGAACCTTCGACCCGTTGCGTTCGGCGTAGTTGCGCAAAATCGCCAGACGTGTTTCCAGGTCCGGTGGCTGAATGTCGGTGATGAGACCCCAACGGAATCTGCCGCGCAGGCGGTCTTCCAACGTGGGAATCGCATCGGGAACACGGTCGGAGGAGATGACGATCTGCTTGTTCGCCCCGTGCAGCGAGTTGAACGTGTGGAAGAACTCTTCCTGCAGACCTTCCTTGCCCTCCATGAACTGGATGTCGTCGATCAGCAGCACGTCGACCTCGCGGTAACGACGCTTGAACGCGGCGGTGGTGTTGGTACGAATGGCATCGACGTATTCGTTCATGAACGTTTCCGTGGATACATAGCGCACCTCGTAGTGGGCGTAGTTCTGCTGCACGTATTCACCAATGGCGTGCAACAGGTGTGTCTTGCCCAGACCCGCCGAGCCGTAGATGAACAGTGGATTGTACGAACGCGCCGGCGTTTCGGCCACGCGGTGCGCGGCGGCGAGTGCGAATTGGTTCGAAGCGCCCTTCACGAACGTGTCGAAGGTGTAGCGCGGGTTCAAACCGGTGGCTTGACCGCGCGTTTCGGTTTTCATGGCAACACCACTCGGGGCGTCGGGCGACGGCGAACCCGACGTGAGTCGGGCAAGCTCGGCATCGAAATCGATGTCGGGCAGGTCGATGTCAACCTCAGTGTCGATCGGCGCGACGTCGACGTGCAACTGGCGGTCGCTTTCGTCGATCTCGGCGAGTGCGTCGAGCACGAGTTGCAGATAACGCGTGAGAATCCGTTCACGAACGTGGCCGTTCGGTGCCTGAAGGTGCAGCGTCGTGTCGTTGGACGGAAGAGCGATCACGTCCTGGAAGGTCGACAGCCACACGGCCTCAGACACCTGAGCACGCAGAAGCGCGGACACGGCTGTCCACACGGTTTCATGTTCTGCCATTTCCGGCACCCCCTCTCTTTGCTTGCTTTTGAGCGTCTTTTTTGACTTCTGTTCTAAATTGCAGCGCTGTATGTCCAGTCGCTATCCACATAGTTATCCACAGGGTGTGGAAGGCGGTTCCAGGTGTGGAAATTCCCCCAAACCCTTGTGCTACAAGGTGGAGCGGAGACCTTAGCAGATTATCCACAGCCCGAAAAATCGTCCGACACCAGAATCGCCGACGGGGTGCGGTTCGGACAAATCCCCCCTAGTCTTTCCCCGTCGGATGACGTATTTCCGGCCGCTTCGCTTCTTCCGCCCCGGCCACCGACACCACATCTGTCTCGAAGGAACTGGTCAATGAAGCGCACGTTTCAGCCCAACAATCGCCGCCGCGCCAAGAAGCACGGCTTCCGCGCCCGTATGAAGACCCGCGCCGGCCGCGTCGTCTTGAAATCCCGTCGGGACAAGGGCCGCTACCGCCTGTCCGCTTGATCGGCCGCATTCACGAACGCAGCATGTTCGCCCGTCTGCGGCGCGAGGGCTCGTTCGTTCGGTCCGGCCCCCTGTGGTGCTCCGTGCTTCTCGACCCAACCCTTTCTCGTCCCCATGTGGCGTACGCCCTTGGTCGGCCCCTCGGCTCCGCCGTTGCGCGCAACCGCCTGCGTCGTCGCATGCGTGAAATCGTGGCCGCCAATGAATCGTCGATGGCGCCCGGCTGGTACCTCTTCGGCGCCGACGCCCCCGCTCTCACCATGACCTTTGCCCAATTGTCCGATGCGGTTCCCGCACTTGCCGGCCGCGCCGCGTCGCGGAATCGCACCCGCCAGGACGGGGCGCGATGAGCCGCGCCGCCGACGTCAGCCGGCCCCGCCGGACATTCAACGAGCGCTGTTTGGCCGCCATCGAGTGGTACCAAAAGGCCTTTGCCTACAAGCTCTCCCCCTGTCGATTCTCGCCGTCGTGTTCGAACTACGCCCATGAGGCCTTCGCCACGCACGGCACCGCACGCGGATTCCGGTTGACCCTGCGTCGCCTGTCGCGTTGCCGCCCCTTTGGACCATCGGGTTGGGACCCGGTGCCCGAGCCCACCGACGTTTCCCCCCGCAGAAAGTAGGAACCGTGTTCCAAGCAGCAGCCTGGTTGGTCAGCCAGTTCTACAGCCTCGTCAACAGTTACGCCGGCGCCATCGCGCTTGTGGCCGTGACGATCATGTTGATTCTCACCCCGCTGACCCTGAAAAGCACGAAGGGCATGCTCGAAATGCAGCGTCTGCAGCCCGAAATGAAGCGCCTGCAGCAGGCCCATCGCAACGATCGGCAAAAGCTGAACGAAGAGATGATGAAGCTCTACCAAGAGCACAAGGTCAACCCGTTGTCGTCGTGTCTGCCACTGCTGGCACAGATGCCGGTGTTCATCATCATGTTCCGCGTCCTCATTGGCCTCACCCGCATCAAGGACGGAACGTTCAACCCCGGCTACATCTCGAAAACCTCCGACCTGTATCTGTCGCTCGACAACCGCAACGAGATGCTGTCGCTTGGCCTCGACCTCGCGAAGACACCGGCCAATGTCATGGGCGAAGACTTCCTGCGTGGCATTCCCTACGCGCTGCTCGTCGTTGCGCTCGCCGGCCTGTATTTCGCGCAGCAGCGCATGGTTGCTTCGCGCACCGTCTCGCCGACCATGTCGCCCGTGCAGGCAAAGATCATGCAGTACCTGCCGGTCGCCTTCGCGGTGTTCCAGGTGTTCCTGCCGACGGGCCTTGTCGTGTACTACGCAACGCAGGCGATCATTCGCATCATTCAGCAGTGGTACATCACGCGCCGTTTCTATGGCAACGACAACGCCATCGGCCGCCAGGCGATGGCCGCCAGCGAAACCGCCCGCCAAATGGCCAAAGACGACAAGAACAACAATGGCAAGCCGGCAAAGAAGAACGAGCCCGCGAAGGACGCGGCCGCCCCGATTCAAAGCCGCCGCGTCACCCCGCCGAAGAACAGGCCGACACCGTCGGGCAATCGCCCCGGCCGGCCCGTGCCGCCCTCCAAGCGGCCGAAGAAGTAATCAGTCAATCAATAAGTCTCCCGACAAGCAAGGACCAGAACCATGGAATGGGTTGAAACGACCGGTCGCACGATCGAAGAAGCCAAGAACGCCGCCCTCGAGATGCTGGGTGTCGACGTTGATGACGCCGAGTTCGAGATCATCGAAGAGCCCAAGCCCGGCCTGTTCGGCCGTACCCGTGGCGAGGCCCGCGTGCGCGCCCGTGTGCGCCCCACCCAGGTGCGCCCGAAGACCGAGCGCCGCGATCGTCGCCGCCGCGAAGGTGGCCGTGGCGAAGGCGGACGTGAGAACGGTCGCAGCGACGGCAACCGCAACGGTGGCGAGAAGCACAATGGCAGCCGCGGCCAGGGTGGCGGCGAGCGCAAGCCCCGCCCTGAGCGCGAGGCCCGCCCCCCGCGTGAGCCCCGCGAAGAGCGCCCCAAGGGCGACCCGGTCGACCCCGCCGTCGTCGGTGCCCAGGCTGTTGGCTTCCTCGAGGGCCTGACCGCCGCCTTTGGTCTGTCGGGCAAGGTCGTGCTCGTGCGAGAAGACGAAGAGATGGAAGTTCAAGTGAACGGCGAGGATCTGGGTCTCTTGGTGGGCCCGAAGGGCAACACCCTCCTTGCCCTCCAAGACCTGACTCGCGTGGTGGCCCAGCGCCGCCTCGGCGACCACGACACTCGCCTGCGTGTCGATGTGGCCGGTTACCGCGAGCGTCGCCGCGACGCCCTCAGCCGCTTCGCCACGAAGGTCGCCAACGACGTCATCGAGACCGGCAAGCCCCGCATGCTCGAGCCGATGGCCTCGGCCGACCGCAAGGTCGTCCACGACACCCTGGCGGAAATCGATGGCGTCACCACCCGCTCGCGCGGCGAAGACCCCTATCGCCAGATCGTGGTCGAGCCCGTCACGGACTGATCCATGCCGCGCTCGGTTCGCGACGTCCTCGTCGATGCCCAGCGCATTGGGGCCCTTGGGTCCCGACCCATCGATGACGTCATTGCCCACGCCCGGGCGTTCGTCGAGGCATTGCCACCCGACACCCGTCGCATCATCGATCTGGGGTCGGGGGCCGGTGTGCCTGGACTTGTGGTGGCCGACGCTCTGCCCGAGGCGACCGTGGTCTTGGTTGACCGGCGGGCCAAGCGCACCGACGCCCTCGCTCTCGCCGTGGCCGGCCTCGGTTGGCGTGACCGCGTCAGCGTCATCTGCGCCGACGTCGAGAGCCTGGTCGGCGACCCCGCCCACGTCGGTTCACACGACGCGGTGATCTCGCGCGGGTTCGGACCCCACGAAACCACGCTGCGTCTCTCGGCCGGACTGGTTCGTCCCGGCGGGGTGATCGTGGTCAGCGAACCCCCCGAAGGAGAGCCGAACCGCTGGTCAGCCGAGCTTGTGAAAGACCTCACATTGACGGGCCCCGAACGCCTCGGCCCCGTGGCGAGATTCCGCCGGAACTGACCTTCCAAAAAACGGAGGACCAGCGGGTTTCCCCGGCGCTCCACGATTGTTCCACGTGGAACATCAAAAGTGGTCAAAAATGAGAGGTTTTTTGAGAAAATCGACCGAAAACGCCCCAAAGTGATGTTCCACGTGGAACATTTCTACGACGAAACCCGTTGGAGGATCCTCCGTCTTTTCACACCCACGGGTTAGTCTTGACATATGGACGCCCCTCGAGGACCCCGCATCATCGCCGTCTCGAATATCAAAGGTGGCGTGGCGAAGACAACAAGCACTGTCAACCTGGGGGCTTGCTTCGCCGAAATGGGGTATCGAACGCTCGTCATTGATTTTGATCCCCAGGGAAATGCCACAGAAGCACTCGGGGTCGATCCTCGGGAAGTCCAGAAGACCATCTACGACGTTCTGGTTGACGATCAGGAGACACCTGTTGAGGATGCGATTGAGGCGACAGCGGTCAAGAACCTCTTTGTAGTGCCCGCAAATCTCAATCTTGCGGGTGCCGAACTTGAGTTGGCCAGCGTAATCGGTCGGGAGAAGCGTCTGAAGATGGCCCTGGACACGGTCGCCGATCAATGGGATTTCATATTGATCGACTGCCAGCCATCCGTCGGACTTTTGGCAGTCAATGCAATGACCGCTGCAGACGAGATTTTGACCCCTGTCCAAACCGAATACCAGGCACTCCTTGGCGTGAAGAACCTCAGTAACACGCTGCGCCTTATTCGCAAGTCCGTTAATCCGGACCTACGCGGACCAACGTATCTTCTTACTATGTATCAGAGGCG
>JBJTYJ010000285.1:0-2892 GCA_046082705.1 Actinomycetota bacterium
CACTCACCCCAGCCGTTACGCGTCGATCATCTCGCCGGCAAGGAACTGTTCCTGCATGCATCGGCAATGGGCAAGGCGCTTCTCGCCTTCTCGGCAACTCCGGCCAAGGAACTAGTCGCACAACTCGGTGACCTTGCGCGCTTCACCGACCACACAATCACGACACACGCGGCGATGGTGCGCGAACTCGATGCCGTGCGCCAACGCGGTTATGCGACAAACGAGGGCGAGCGTTACGACGGCGCCAACGGAGTTGCCGTTCCCGTGCTCGGTCCCGGTGCTTCATCGACGACGTTCGCGCTCGGAATCCAGGGGCCCTCCACGCGTTTGGGCGCAGACCGCATGGCGGAACTAGCCGACATTTGTCGTCGCGCTGCGGTGGATATTGCCGCATTGGGTATTCACTGAATTCCACATTTCCCAGGAACAACCCATGAAACCCACAGGCACCTCCGTTCTCGCGAGCAATCGCAAGGCACGCCACGACTTCAACATCATCGATGTGGTCGAGGCGGGAATCGTGCTGCTTGGCAGCGAGGTGAAAAGCCTGCGCACCGGCCAGGTGCAATTGGCCGACGCCTATGCACGCATCGTCGACGGCGAGGTGTGGCTCGAGGGTGTGCACATCGCGCCGTACCAGTTCGCCGTCGGAGTTGGCGCACACGACCCCGACCGCGCGCGCAAGTTGTTGCTGCACTCGGCCGAGATTCGCCGCTTTCGCGAGCGCATCATGAAAGACCGCCTCACGCTCGTGCCGCTGTCGTTGATTCTGCGGGACGGCAAGGTGAAGGTCGAGCTTGCGCTCGCGCAGGGTCGCACCAAGGGCGACAAGCGACAGGCGATTGCCGAGCGCGACGTGAAGCGCGAAATTCAGCGCGAGATCTCGCAGCGCAACCGACGCTGACGACTACGCACCGGGCGTGTTGCGACCCGCCGCATGACGGCCGACGATGAAGCCGAACACCATTGCAGGACCGAGCGTTCCGCCCAGGCCGCCGCTCGCCGCAACGAACTCGCCCTGCTGGCCTAGCCGAGGGGCAAGAGACCCTCGAGGTCGTGGCGGTAGACGCCGGTGTCGAGGAAATTGCGCAGCTTCACCACGGTGTTGCGCGTGTAGTTCGGGATGATCGCTCGATGCTCGGCATTCGTCGTCAGCAACAGGTCGTTCAACAACAACATGTTTCGTTGCGCCACCAATGTTTCGAAGTCCTCCGACGAAAACTCAGGCAGGGGTCGCACTGATTGGTATCCGTCGAACAACGCGTCGACATGTTCGTGTTCGGGACGGCGGTAGTAGGTCGCAACCGCAAGGTCTTGGATCGGCAGGCCGATGCCGCTGTCGTCGAAGTCGAACACCGACAAATGCCCGCGGTACCACTTCATGTTCCAGTTGTGCAGATCGGCATGGATCGGCTGCGGAGAGCCCGCGGCGAACAACCGCTTCATCGTCGACGCTGCACGGTCAACCATCGCGCGAACGACGGCAAGGTCTTCGCCATCGAGTCCGAGATTCTCGGGCGACAGCCGATCGGGGAAGGTCCAGAACGGGTCATCGAGCAGCGACAGTTCCGCCCCGTTCGTCGGCCGCCACATCGCGGCATGGTGATGCAGCTTCGCCATGGCCGTCCCTGCCGCGCGACTCTGCTCAAGCGTCGGTGCTTCTCCCAGGTCGCGCCCGTTCAACCAACTGAAAACTGCAACGCTCACGTCGCGCCCGAGATCGGGCGAATGAACCGATGCAATGAGTTCGCCCGCTGTGGTGCGCAAAGGCGCGGCCACAACAAGATCGGTATCGCGGGCCAGGGCATCGATCCACTGCAACTCGGCCGCGATGTTGGCCTGTGAACGTCGGGAATTGACATTGATTCTCATCGCCAACTTCACGCCATCGGTGGTGTCGATGCGAAACGTCGTGTTGAAACCGTGCTCGAGGAGGGTCAACCGTTCGACCGAAACGGGAAACGAGCGCAACGCCTCGATCGCCACTGAACGCATGCGCGACACCTGTGCCCGCTTCGACAGCGCAATGAAAGCGGACTCATCTCCCACGGGCGCGACGGTATCGCCCACTCCCGCCCTACACTGACGACACGTTCACACAACGGGGCTGACAGGTTTCGACAGCAGGTCCGCTGGGCGATCGTGCGACCCGAGTTGCTCAGACTCGAAAAACGGGGCAAAAACATAATTGCCAACGAGCAATTCGCTCTCGCCGCCTGATTCATCAGGTGTCAGAGAGCACTCGTGAGCCGCGAGGCCGCACGGGGCCAGTTCACCGCAGCCCGGCAACAGAAGCGGTGGATGACGGCGTGAAAGAACGCTGACAGCACGAAAGCGCGCTGACCGATCGGAAAGACGATCCGCTGTTCGGGCAACCGGTCAGCCGACCCGCCGGTGAGGTTGCGTCAGCCTCGAAGTTGGGAATGGTCGTAGCACGAGCGTTCAACACCTGATGGACGGGGGTTCGATTCCCCCCAGCTCCACTGCAGGACATAGCCGCTTCCGGCAACAACCGCGAAGCCTATGTCCGCAACCGCTGTCTGCGTGCGTTGCGAGAGCGAGTGCACGACACGAACGTGTCCTATGGCTGCTGGGCACGTTGCCGACAATATTTTGCTTCTGTGTACTCGGGGAACGGTGCCCCGGCGTAGGAGGTACATGAAACCCAGAATTAACTCTGAGTTTGAGTCCTTCTATCGCGGGGCCAAGGATCCGTGCTTCCGGGCGCTGTTAGCCACAGTCGGTTCGGCCCACGAGGCCGACGACCTACTCGCCGAGGCCTTCACTCGAGCCCTCGCAAACTGGGATGAGGTTTGTGTTCATCCCCGCCCCGAGGCGTGGGTGGTGCGAACTGCACTGAACCTCCACCGGGACCGTTGGCGGCGATCGAGC
>JBJTYJ010000286.1:0-4093 GCA_046082705.1 Actinomycetota bacterium
ACGTTGTCTTTCTGTGCACGCCGCACGAGTCGTCGCTTGAACTGGTGCCGGAACTCGTCGGCAAGGTCGGGCTGATCGTCGACTTGTCGGCTGCGTTCCGTCTCACCGACGCTTCGCAGTACCCAACGTGGTACGGGTTCAGCCACACCCACCCCGAACTGTTGTCGACCGCCGTCTACGGCCTGCCCGAGGTCTATCGGTCGCAGCTTGCCAATGCGCAGTTGATTGCGACGCCGGGTTGCTACGTCACCGCGGCGACCCTCGCGCTGCGACCGCTCGTTTCCGTGGGAGTCATCGAACAAAAGGGGATCATTGTTGATGCCGCCAGTGGAGTGTCGGGTGCTGGTAAGGCGTTGAAATCGTCGAGCATGTTCTGCGCCGTCGACGAAGACTTCACCGCGTACGGCCTCGTGTCGCATCGGCACACACCGGAAATGCAGCAGCTCATCGGTGGAGAGATTCTCTTCACGCCGCACCTCGCGCCGATGAACCGCGGAATTCTCGCCACCTGCTACGCGCATCCGTCGTCCCGGGTTGCCTCAACAGATGATCTGTTGACGGTGCTTCACTCCGCATACGCAAACGAACCATTCGTCGTCGTCTCCGAAGCAATACCGTCGACAAAGGCGACGCTCGGTACCAACGCAGTGCACATCACCGCCCGTGTCGATGCGCGCACCGGCCATGCCATCGTGATCTCCGCGCTTGACAACCTCACGAAGGGCGCCTCCGGTGGGGCAGTGCAAGCCGCCAACGTTGCGCTTGGACTGGAAGAGACCGCAGGCCTTGCGTCGGTTGGGGTGTGGCCATGAGCAGTCCGGCAACGACGGCACAGGTCCTTATCGAGGCTTTGCCGTACATCCAGCGCTTCGCAGGCCAGACCGTGGTGGTGAAGTACGGCGGCAATGCACTGTCGGGTACAGAACATGCCGATCCGCTCGACGTGTTCGCGCAGGACATCGTGCTGTTGCGTGCCGTCGGCATCCGTCCCGTCGTCGTGCACGGTGGTGGACCGCAGATCAGCGCGATGCTCGATCGGTTGGGTGTGAAGAGCGAGTTCCGCGACGGCCGACGCGTCACCGACGATGCGACGATGCAGGTCGTGCGCATGGTGCTGACGGGTGAAGTGAACCCCAGCATCGTGTCGGCCATCACTTCGCAGGGTGGTCGCGCGGTCGGATTGTCGGGTGCCGACGACGGCATGATCTCCGTCGTTCAACGTGACCCGGCGCTCGGTTTCGTTGGTGACGTGACGGGAGTCCGTACGGCGGTGCTCGAGCAACTGCTCGACGATGGCTGCATTCCCGTCATTGCAACGATCGGCGTCGATGCCTCGGGCCAGACCTACAACATCAACGCCGACTCGGTTGCCGCGGCAGTGGCCGGTGCGCTTGGCGCAGCGAAGTTGTTGTACCTCACCGACATCGAAGGTTTGCGTCGCGATGTCAACGACGCGTCAAGCCTGATCAGCAAGCTGACGGCCGCCGAACTTCAGGGGCTTTTGGGTGACGGCACCATCGCGGGCGGAATGATCCCGAAGGCGGAAAGTTGTCTCGAGGCCGTGGCATTGGGCGTGCCGGCGGTGCACATCCTCGACGGCCGCGTCGCACACGTCACGATCATCGAACTGTTTACCGACTCGGGCATCGGGACCATGGTGTTGGGCAAGAAGGTTGAGAAAGGCTGACTGATGGCAAACGAACCAATTTCAAAGCACGCGTTCGCGGAAATCTCCGGCTTCGATGCGTGTCCGTTCCTGCCGGTGTTCGGTCCTCCCGCGGTCATGTTCGAACGCGGTGCGGGCACCGAACTGTGGGACACATCGGGCAAGCGTTACCTCGACTTTCTCTGTGGCCTCGCCGTCACGTCGCTTGGTCATGCGCACCCTGCGGTGGCCGATGCGCTGTGCTCGCAGTCGCAGACCCTGTTGCACGTCAGCAACTTCTTCGCCAACGACCAGGCGTGGAATGCGGCAGTCGAATTGAACGCACTGCTCGAAGAGGCGACGGGCTGCAAGGGCCAGGTGTTCTTCTGTAACTCGGGTGCCGAGGCGAATGAGGCAGCCATCAAGCTGGCGCGTAAGTTCGGCGGCCGTGGTCGTCACGTGATGGTGTCGGCGCTCGGCAGTTTCCACGGTCGCACGCTCGGTGCGCTCGCCGCCACCGGCCAGCCCGCGAAACACGAGCCGTTCCAGCCGATGCCCGAAGGTTTCCGTCACGTCACCTTCGGCGACATCGATGCGTTGTCGGCGGCCGTCGACTCCAGTGTCGCTGCCGTGTTGCTCGAACCAATTCAGGGAGAGGGTGGAGTCATCCCTGCGCCTGATGGCTACCTCGTCGCCGTCGAGCGTCTGTGTCGCGAGCGCGGTGTGCTGTTGATCCTCGACGAGGTGCAAACCGGCATAGCGCGCACCGGCAAGTGGTTTGGTTTCCAGCACCACGGCATCACCCCCGATGCGGTGTTGATGGCAAAGGCACTCGGCAACGGCGTGCCCGTCGGGGCAATCTGGGCAAAGCGTGAAGTTGGCGCGGTGTTCTCACCCGGCGACCATGGCAGCACCTACAGCGGCACTGCGCTCGTGGCATCCGTCGTTCGCGCGGTCATCGCAGAGATGCGCAAGATTGACGCCCCGAAACTCGCGACCGAAACCGGTACCTACCTGCGCAACGCATTGGCGTCGGTTCCCGGCGTGGTATCGGTGCGCGGTGCGGGGCTTTTGCTCGGCGCAGAACTGGCATCGGGTGTCGACTCGGGCGCCGTCTACAAGGCATGTCTTGCCGACGGTCTGGTCGTCAACGCGGTGAACGCCACCACAATTCGCATGGCGCCGCCTCTCAACGTGTCGCGAGCGCATGTCGACGAAGCCGTGGCGATTTTTGCCGGGGCACTTGCGCGGGTGCAGAAAGAGGCAGCGGAATGAGTCCAAGGCATTTTCTCGACATCGCCGGCCTCACGGCCGACGAGGTACGCACGATCCTCGATCTGTCCCAACGGCCCATTCCGTCGCTCGGCAAGCCGCTCGACGGCCTCGGGGCTGCGCTCATCTTCGAAAAGCCGTCGAACCGGACTCGTCACTCGATGGAGATCGCGGTTATGCAACTCGGCGGTCACCCCGTGTACACCCGTGGCGAAGAAGTAGGCATCGACGTTCGCGAGACGGCCGAAGACATCGCCGCCGTCATGGCCGGCTACCACGGTGTGCTCGCGGCACGTGTGTTCAAGCACGACGTCGTTGTGCGTATGGCCAAGGTGTCGGCCGTGCCCGTGGTGAACATGCTCAGCGATCACTCACATCCTTTGCAGGCCCTCGCCGATGCGCTCACCATGCAACAAACGATCGGTGATCTCGCCGGTCGCAGCGTCGCGTGGTTCGGTGACTGGAACAATGTCGCGCGGTCACTCGCCGAAATCTGTGTTTTGCTTGGTGCAAAGTTCAGCGTTGCAACGCCGACCGGCTATGCGCCCGCACCGTCCGAAGTAGCGCGAATCAACGCACTCGGTTCCGGTGAGTTCGTCGCAGGAACCGACCCTGTAGCGGCAGTGACAGGTGCCGATGCAGTTCACACCGATGTCTGGGTGTCGATGGGCCAGGAAGCCGAGACGGCCGAGAAAGAGAAGGCCTTCGCCGCCTACAAGGTGACGGCATCTCTCATGGCACATGCGGCACCGAAAGCACAGTTCTTCCATTGTCTGCCCGCGCACCGCGGCTACGAGGTCGATGCCGACGTCATCGACGGCTCGGCAAGCAGGGTGATTCCGCAGGCCCACAACCGTCTCCACAGTGCCCGCGGGGCACTGGCATTCATCATGGGGGTGAAGTGATGAGCACGAAGGCGCAGCGCCAACAAGCGCTGATCCGCATCATCGACAACGCCGAGGTGTCGAGCCAAACACAACTGCAGAAACTGCTGGCCAAGGAAGGCATCAAGGCCACTCAGGTCACCGTGTCACGCGACCTCGAGGAAGTGGGCGCCATCAAGGTGCGTTCGTCCTCGGGTGACACCGTGTACGCCATCGCAACGTTCGAGCCCGCGCGGCGCGCCACCAGCGATCAGCTGCGGCGTGTCATGTCGGAGTGGGTTGCCGAGGTCTC
>JBJTYJ010000287.1:0-3449 GCA_046082705.1 Actinomycetota bacterium
GTTGTTCGTGTGCGCCAGGGTGGCAAGGTGTTTTCGCACGAAATCGCATTGCCTAGATACTGATTGGTCGTCTAGACGAGGCGCACAGAACCTTTAATGGGGTCGACTTCGATTGTTGCACCGTCGCGGATGTCGAGCATCGCGCGTGGGGCGCCGACGACTGCGGGAATGCCAAGTTCCCTGGCTATGACTGCGGCGTGGCTGAGTGGGCCGCCTTCGGCGGTGACAAGCGCTCCGGCGAAGCCAACGACCATGTTGTAGGCGGGGGTGGTGCAGGGCACGACGAGGATCTCGCCCGGGGCAAGTTGGTCGATGGCGGCCTCGGGTGTGGTGGCGAGGCGTGCGGTGCCCGTGTATGCGGTGGTGCCGACGCCGTAACCGTTCAGACCCGTTGTTTTTGGTGTGCCATCGAGGCCCAGTTCGACGACGATCTTTTGGATGTAGCCGGCGACGTAGGCGAGACCCTTCGGGAGAATGTCGAGAGGTGGCACGGGCTCGGGGTTGCCGAGTTTGCGCGGTGCGTCTTCGATGTTCACGGTCGTGCGCCACGTTTGTCGGGCTGCGAGATCGTCGGCGCCGGGTGAATAATCGGTGAGTGCGCTGTTGATTTCTTCGGGCGTAAGTTCGAGTGCGTGTTCGGGTGAGTGAGCGAGGCCACGTGCCCGCATGCGGCGACCCAGTTCCAAGAGGGCACGACGAACGAGACCGAAGGGCCATTCGAGGGTGACGGGGCCGTTTTCGTCGCGAAGGTCCATCGCGTCGCGTGCTTCGGTAAGGAGTTGGTCGAACTCGGGGCGATGTTGTTCGGGGACGCGCATGCGCACGGCATCGATGCGTTGCTGCACGACCGTCCGGCGTTGTTCTTCATCTCCCTTGTGGAGTGGCGCCGACATGATGCGGGTGAAGAGCACGTCGGGGGATTCGCCGAGCGTGAGACCATCGATGTCGTAACGCGAGATGATCATGTTGCCGCGACGTTCGAGGAACGCATCAATCGCCTGTGAGGCCTCGGTTGAGATGTTGCGGATGTCGTAGAGATTGTCGGGGCTCTTTCCTGCGTCGACGACGAGCTTCCTGATCGCACCCAATTCGTGACCGGCAGCGGTTGTCGACGGTGAGGCGCCTTCGAGTAGTTCAAGAACATCGTTCGTGGTGAAGCCCCATTGGCTTGTCGCGAAGAAGAAAATGCCGATCGCGCCGAGGTCGAAGTTGTGCAGGTAGATGTGGTCTTCGAAGCACTTCCGACCGTGTTCGATCGTTGAGTTGACGTATGCGATCAGTGCGGCATCGTCGAGTGTTGCAGGATCGACACGCTGAATTTCGAGGTTCTGCGCAACGTAGGTGTCGCGCAGGCCGCCCGGGCGGTGCCATTCTTTCGTTTTTGCGCGCCACGGCGGATTGGCAATGGTTTGCTCGGCGATCTTTGCGCGACGGCGCATTTCCGGGTGCAGCTTTGTCGCCAGTTTGAGAACGGGGAGCGGGGGAAGTTTCTTGGGCGGCTTGTTCGCGCCGATGAGAGGAAAGACACGCGAGTAGAAGAGGCCGTTGACCTGACGAAACTCGAGCGAGCCGAGCGGCGCGCCGAGTTCACGAAACCCACGCCCCGTTCCGATGCCGGTGCTGGGGATCTGCATGTGGATGTTGATCGGTGTTGCGGGGCGGTTGACGTGCGAACGGTCGAGCGACCATTCGCCCGGCCCGGGTGCAGTCCACGTGAGTGTTTCTTTCGGATCGCGTGCCACGGGCTCACCTTAGTTGCCATTTGACAACTAATATTTCGCACGTGGAAACCGAGGTCGTCATCGCCGGTGCGGGGCCCGTCGGCATGGCGCTGTCGATAGCGCTGTCGAACCTTGGTATTGCCAACGTGGTTGTCGAGCGTGGGGCCGGTGTGCATCCGTTGCCGCGTGCCGCCGTGATCGATGCCGAGTTGCACCAGGCTTTCATCCTGCACGGGTTGGGCGATGAGTTGGCCCCCCTGCTGACGCCCATTCGGGCGGCCGACTACGTGGATGCAAACGGCAAGGTGTTGGTGGGCGGTGACGTGTCGGGGATCCGTCTCTTCGATGATCTTCCGTCGGCGAGTTTCCATTTCCAGCCCGAGATTGATGCGTTGTTCCTCCGCGAACTGCAGGTGCGCGGTGGTGGTTTCATGCCTGAGACCCCGTTCGTTGGAGTCGACCAGAACGCCGACGGTGTGCGGTTGTTGTTGGAAGACGGTCGTGCAGTCTCGGGGCGATGGCTGGTGGGTTGTGACGGGGCGTCGAGCACCATTCGTCGGTCAGTCGGCATCGATCGTGAGGATCTGGGTTTCGAACAGGACTGGCTGGTTGTCGACATGCGCATTCACGACCGTGCAGGTTCCGGTCTGCCCGATGTGGCGCGACAGATCTGCGACCCGATGCGGCCGGTGACGATGATCAGTTGTCACCGCGACGTGTACCGCTGGGAGTTCCAACTGCAGCCCGGTGAAGACCCGAAAGAGATGAACCAACCCGGGAACGTGTGGAGTTTGTTGTCGCCGTGGGTGAATCCGTTGATGGCCGACATCATTCGTTCTGCGTCGTACCGCTTTCACGGTTTGGTTGCCACGACTTTCCGTGCGGGCAACGTGTTTCTTGCCGGAGATGCAGCACACCAGATGCCGCCGTTCATGGGACAGGGTTTGAACTCGGGTTGGCGCGATGCGTTCAACCTGGCGTGGAAGATGCGCTGGGTGCGCGACGGCCTGGCCGACGATTGTTTGCTCGACACCTACGACCCCGAGCGCATTCATCACTCGCGTGTCACCGTCGAACGTTCGATCGAAGCGGGACAGTTGATCGACCAGTTCGCCGGTCGCGTGAGCCATGGCATCAAGCCGGGCAAGGCCTACGGAAGCGGCACGGCACGGCCGCGTTACGAGGCAGGTGCGGTGGTGGGCGATCACCCGCGCACGGGCACCGTGTACGACAAGTGGCACCTGATCGGCGGCGATGCTTCAGCGTTGACGCACATGACGGTGGTGTCGTCGAACCGCGGTGTACCCGCGTTTCCCGCGCGTGGATTGTGGCGTTCCGTCGCGTTGTCGTCGGCCGACTCGCTGGGGGCGGATCACGTGGTGGTGCGGCCCGACGGGTTCATCGCTGCGGTGTGTGACGATGCATCGGTGGATGCGATGCTGCGCGAACTGTGTTCGCGCATGTGCGTCTGATCAGCACTTCAGGCCGTTCACCGTGCTGATGCTCAACGGCGGAGGCCGTTGACGATCACCCACGCCGCTTCGTCGGCGAGGGTGTCGACATCAATGGGGCCGTCGGCTGAATTGAACTTTGCCGACAGTGCATCGAGTGTGAACAGCGCGGCTGCACCGTGCGCAATGAGGAAAAAGGCGGTGCGCACCGCAGTGGGCTTTACGACCTTTTTCTTGGCGAGGTCGTCCATCAACTTGCGAATGGGCGCGAGCGACG
>JBJTYJ010000288.1:0-7819 GCA_046082705.1 Actinomycetota bacterium
CATGCCGACGGGCTGGTGTACGCCGTAGTACGAGGCGTCCGACATCTCAGCCGCCGCGCGTGCGATGACGTCGGTCATTTCTTCGAGACCACCACCGTGATATGCCATGAACCCGAATCGTCCGCGCAACTCGAGGACCTCCTCGACGCCTTCGTGGGCGAGAAGCTGATCAAACACGTGGCGACCCATCATTGCGACGTCCGCCGAACCGCACGATGACGCCCGCGAGCGCGATCACCGCACCGAAAACGAGAGCCAGTTTCCACGCACCCTGTCGCTGGAGGAAAGTGGCGAGATCGCTTTGCCAACGTTCGACGCGGCTGACGAAAGATCCGTAGTCACGCTCAGCGATGGCGGCGTACCAGTACCACGTGAGATAAAGACCGGTGAGGAGCACGAGCACGGCCGACACCCGGTCGAGGTACCGCATACCGTTGCGCAAGACGCGCAAGAGTCCACCCTTGGCAAAGGCGAGCGAAACGGTGAGTGCCGTCACGATGGCCCCCATGCCGAGGCCGTAGAGGACGATGCTCAACATGCCTGAGAAGAATCCGTGGACGTTGATCGACCCGAGAATGACCGACGTGAGAAATCCGATCGTGCAGCCAATCGATGCGACCGCATAGGCGATTCCGAAAAGGAACATGGAACCGAACGTGCGTGTTTTCCCCGTAGCGATGTTGGGCGTGATGATTCGCGGCTTCCATCCGGCCAGCATCGCGACGCCCATGATGACCAGTGCGACGCCAATCACGATCGACACGTACTTTGCATTGCGTTCGATCGCATTCGTGAACAAGCGTGAGATGGAGCCGACAACGATGAAGACGACGATGAAACCCGATGACGTGGCAAGACCGACGCGTAGCGCACGCGCGAGGGATGTGCGCTGTGAGTCGGCGGGTCGCGATCCTTCGAGGCCGAGGAAGAACATGAGATACGTCGGCAACAGCACGAAACCGCACGGGTTGACCGCAGCGAGAACGCCGAGGACAAAGCTGTAGGCGAAGTTCCCTTCGAGTGCGATCATTCGGATCCCGCGATCGGGGCAAGCATGCGGTCGAGTTGTGCTGCGGTGATTTCGCCGGCGTGCTGTTCGAGGATGGTGCCGTCACCACCGACGAGGTAGGTCATCGGAAACGTCCCGACACCGAGGGCAACCAACGAGGCGCCGTTCGGGTCGCGCAACAACGAATAGGTGATGCCGTAGTCATCGGCAAAGTTACGGGCAAGCTCTGCGGTGTCGCGGGGATTCACGCCGACGATGTCGATGCCGTATTTGTCCCGTCCGGCAACGAGGGCCGGCATTTCCCGCTTGCACGGTTCGCACGTGGAGTACCAGAAATTGACGAGAAACGGCTTGCCTGTCGGCTCGCCCAGGGTGACGGCGGCCCCGTCGAGTGACTCGACTTCGACGACGGGAAAGGCCTTGCCCGTGTTCAGGGCGTTGGTCCCGATGGTGGGGTCTTGGCTGGTCGAGCCGGGCGAGAGGACGACCACTCCCTCGTTGGAGGGAGAATCGTCACCCGCCCGACTCAACAGCCATCCGCCCGCGATGCTGACGACCAGAATTGCCGCCGCCGAGAGGAGGAAACGGCGGCGTCCGGTCACGCGGGTCAGGCTACCGACGCTGCCAAGTGGCGCGGAATCGGTACTTCGTCCACGACCACCGGGCTGCGGGCGTGTACGGCTGGCCGTCCGCGTGGTCGCTTGTTGGCGACCACGCGGCCGTTCTCGAGGAGCTCTCCGCCCCAGACACCCCATGGCTCTTCGCGTTGGAGTGCGTCGTTCAGACAGGCTTCGCGCGAGGTGCACTTCGCGCAGATGGCCTTGGCCCGACTGACATCGACGTACTCCTCGGAGAAGAAGAGGTACGTGAGGGTGCCATTGCCGTCGGCACAGCGCTTGGCCGTGAGCAGGATCGGCTGTTCGAAGGGGATGAGTGTGTTGGGTGCAAGCATGGTGATGTCTTTCTCGTTGAAGTGAGGCACGCCGGAAAACAAAAAAGGCCGCCGGGTTTGTGTACCCAGCGGCCTCGACTTCCGACGTTTTTCCTTTACGTCGGGCTCCTGTCGGGGCGCTGGCTGGGTCGCTTATTCGTGAACGAGGCTGCAAACACCGGCTGGGTGGCATGCCAATAAGCAGCCATGGCGGCTGCGTGGCGGGCCGAGGCCTGGGTGCGGGCTACGAACAACATGCGACGTGTAGGAAACCACGTTCCGACGCAAACGTCAACTGATTTAACGCGGACCCCCGGCAAACCCCGTGAATTAGGGTTCTGCCGTGACCCCGTCGGCCCCCATCGCCCTTGAATTCCCCGCGGTTCCGGCGGTGGGAAGGGTGTTTCGGGCCACGCGCCGGGTGCGACTGGGCGACGTCACGCCCCGCGGTCGACTGCGCCTTGATGCCGCCGTCCGCTATCTCCAGGACATCGCCCACGACGACGCTCGGGAGGCGGCCTATGCCGACCGTGACGGTTGGGTCGTACGGCGTACTGCGCTTCGGATCCACAAGTTTCCCGTCTTTCAAGAACCGCTCAGTCTGAAGACCTGGTGCGGTGGGTTGGGGTCGCATTGGGCCGAGCGATGCACTCTCATCGAGGGTGAGCGAGGGGGCTGCATCGAAACTGCCGCGGTGTGGGTGCACGTCGACTTGGCCACCATGGCGCCGGCGAAACTCGCCGCCGATTTCCTCGCCGTCGCAAGTGAGTCGGCCATGGGTCGAAAGGTTGGAGCGCGCGTGCTGTTACGCGATCGACCGACCTTGGACGAACCGCGTCATCCGTGGCCGTTGCGGTTCTCCGACATGGACGCGCTTGGTCACATGAACAACGCCGCGTACTGGGAAGCGGTAGAAGAGTGGCTTGGCGCGCATCGCGACATGCGTGCGCCACTCGACCTTGTGCTGGAACATCTCGCTCCGGTGCACCCCGAACACGAAGTGGCGACGGTGGTGCGCGAAGCGGGGGATCACACGATGATCTGGCACGAGTCTGCGGGCGACGTGGCTGCCGCGACGCAGGTGCGTCGGTCGCCCCTCAGCTGACGCGGACGTATTCGAGAAAACCGTCGCGTTCGCGTCGGTCGAATTCACCCGCGAGCCTCAGGTGTTCGAGGTGAGCGAAGGTTTCGCTGTCGGCCATCGGACCTTGGGCACGGGCCGAAAAGAGATGCTGGGCGATGTCCATGACGGTCGCGGGGCGATCGAAGTCGGCGCCGATCTGGCGCAACTTGTCGAGACGCTCGATGTGGTGTTCCTTGATGTGTTCCACCCGTTCGACCACGTTCGTGAACGGCGTGCCATGGGCCGGAAGCGCCAATTTCATCTGCGCGCCGAGACTTCCGATCTTGTCGAGAGAGCCGAAGAATTCACGTAGCGGGTCGACGGCGTGCGTCATGCCGGAGATATGTGGAGTGATCGTAGGAAGCACATGGTCGCCACTGATGAGAAGACCCGAATCGGGGTCGAGAAGACAGAGATGATCTTCGGTATGCCCCGGAGTGTGGATGGCGAGCCACTCGCGGCCGGCCAGCATCACGCGGTCACCTTCGTCAACACGTCGTGTTGGGTGCGGCACGCCGAACACCCGCGGCAACTTTGCGTGCATCCGTAGCCGAGTTCTGCGCGACCAAGGGATGTCGTAGCCGCGGCCACCCCACGGGGTTTCCCCGTTCGGGCGAATCTGGGGAGTGAGAAGTGGAGCATCCTCAACATCGATATCGGGTGGTTCGTATGGGTCCCACCACAGACGAAAACGACGATGGGCAATGATCTCTGCGCCAATCTCTTTGCGCAGGCGACCCGCGCCGCCGTAATGGTCGGGATGACTGTGGGTGACGAGAACCGAGTGCACCCGCTTCAACGGCACTCCGATGGCGCGAAGGCGCGCCTTCAAAACGGTGAAGGACTCGCGCCCCGGCATACCCGGGTCGACAACGGTGACACCTCGTTCGTCTTCGAGGACGTACATGTTGACATGGCCGAGTCCCGGAAGATCGATGGGAAGCTGCGTGCGGAGAACACCGGGAGCCAGCTCGGTGATCTCGTCGGTGGCGCGCCGGGCTTCCTGGCGCACGGGGCGCGGAGTGTCGGCCTGCGAAGTCACAGTGAGAAACTACTTGAAGGCGTTCGCGCGGTAGTAGGCGAGTTCGTGAATGCTGTCACGAATGTCGTCGAGCGCCCGATGATTGCCCGTTTTTGCCGGTCGACCCGAATCGACCTGTGGGTACCAGCGCTTCACGAGTTCCTTCACGCTCGAGACGTCGACGCAGCGGTAATGTAAATAGTTCTCGATATCGGCGAGGTACGCAGCGAGGAAGCGTCGATCCGTGCCGATGCTGTTGCCGCACAAGGGGACCGACTTCGGCGCGCCGATGTGGGCCTTCAGGAACTTCAGAGTTTCTTGTCCTGCCTGTTCGAGGGTGACCGTCGAGGTGCGGATCTCTTCGAGTAGTCCGGACTTGGTGTGCATGTCGACGACGATTGGTGGCATTTTGGCGAGAACATCATCGGGTTGGTGGATCACGATGTCCGGACCTTCGGCGATGACGTTGAGTTCATCGTCGGTGATGATTGTTGCAATCTCCACGATGCGATCGACCGACGGATCGAGTCCCGTCATCTCGAGGTCCATCCATGCCATCACGACCCCAAAACTACCGTTGTTCTAGATTCACCGTGTGCTCAAGGTCGCGATTCAGCAACTCGACCCCACCTTGCCGCTGCCGACCACCGCGCATCGCAGCGATGCGGGCATTGATCTACACGCGCGCAACGATGCGGTCATTCCCCGTGCAGGTGGTCGCGTGTTGGTGCCGACCGGCATTGCCGTCGCGATTCCCGAGGGCTATGCGGGTTTCGTTCTTCCACGCAGTGGCCTTGCGCTGAAACACGGCATCAGTCTCGTGAACACACCCGGTCTCATCGATGCCGGTTATCGCGGCGAATTGAAATGCGTGTTGCTGAACACCGATCCGGCCGACGATTACGAAGTGAAGCGCGGCGATCGCATCGCACAACTCGTCATTCAGCGCATCGAAGAAATCAGTTGGCAGGTGGTCGACTCACTCGATGGCTTCGACCGCGGCGGTGGGTTCGGCCATTCAGGCCGCTGAGTTATCAGAGAATTTCGGCAGCGTTCGTCGACATCGGAATGTGCCAGCCACGTTCCATCCACTTGCGCGAAAGCAACTTTCCGTTTTCATCGCCGACGTCGAAACTTGCAACCATCGATCCCGGCGCTACGACACCCCACAGTGCCTGCAACCTGAATTCGTACCAGAACTGGTCCCAGTCGTAGTTGGGTGCACCGGCAGCGCCGAGCGCAGCGTGGTACATCTTCAAGAGGCGCATACCGTGTTCGTCCCACACTGCCTTGTCGGCCGACGAACCCATGAGGTACGCGACGTCCTGTGCGGGTGTTGCCTTGATGACCAGTTGGAAGTCGATGAACTTCATGCGCGACGCATCCGCGTTGAAGAACATGTTTTCCAGTCGAGCATCGCCGTGGCACATCGTGTGGGCGACTTCACCCGTTCGTTTGATGATTGAATCGAATTGTGCGGCGAGTTCGTTGCCGAGATCGACGGCATCGCGACCGATGACGTCGACCCAGTCCTTTTCGATGACCGTCATTGCATTGCGCATGATGTCGGGAACCACGACGAGGTTCGCAGGCGAATCGTTGCGCGGTAGCCAGTCCATCTTGTCGAGGTCGGGATGCTTCCACCACGCTGCGTGGAACTTGGCGAGCTCGCGCAGTGCGATCTCGAGTTGCGCCACGGTCGCCCCGGTCGTTTGTTGGCCGACCTGCAGGTCGCGAATCTCTTCGAGAACGAGAACGAACTCGCCCGCCTCGACGTCCATGTCGTTGTAGTAGCAACCGACGAGGTCGACGGGTGTACGGCTTGCCATCTGGCGGAAGAATTCACCCTCACGCACATAGAGCCCGAGAGCCAGGCCGACGGCCTTGTTTTCCGGTGCGGTGGTGGGGATCTTCAATACCATCGTCGTCGGCCCCGAGTTCGGTTCGGTGTAGTCGACGACGAGCCGCACGAGCGTACCGAACACGCCTGTTCCTCCGCCGAGGGGTTCTTGACGCACCGAACCCACTTCGATGTGGGGTTCGATGACGCCGGATGATTGCAGGGCCTGTGTCAACCACGAAGCAGTGACCTGTCGTGGTGTCGTCGGTCGTGCCAGTCCGGCCATGTCATCCCCCCGGATGTATCGGTAGGCGGCCCGTGCGTCAGCGGGACCGCGGCTTGCGGCTCAAGAGTATTCCACCCTCGGTCAGTGAGGCGAGGTCGCTCGGGGAGATGCCGAGGAGTTGCGAGAAAACGGCCTCGTTGTCTTCGCCGGGATAACGGGGTTCGCCCGACGTCGTCGTATCGGCATCGGAAAAACGCCAGGGTGCATTCGGGATACGAATGGTTCCATCGCCCCGATTGCTCACCTCGACGGTCACGTTGCGTTCACGGCCCCATGCCGTGTCGGCGACTTCGCGTGGCGAACGAATCTTGCCCGACGCAAGTTGGAACCGGGCAAGTGCCTCTTCGATAGCCGTCGCATCGGGCATCGTCGCCGCCCATTCGCGGAGAATCCGTTGGATCTCGTCGAGATGTGCGAGGCGACTCGGCACGTCGACGAAGCGTGGATCACTGATCACGTCACCGCGTCCGGCGCCGTTCATGAAGTTGTCGAACGTTCCACGTTCGGCCGGGTGTCCGCTGACAACCACCTTGTCGCCGTTCGCTGCGGTGAGAATGGGGTAGTTCGCCGGCTGGAACGAACGAATTTGCTCGGGTGGTACGGGGTCCGTCCACAGATCATCGTGGGCGTGTTCGTTCACGTACAACATGGTCTGTGCCATCGCGATGTCGATCCACTGCCCGCGGCCGGTACGCCCGCGTTGGATGACCGCGGCAAGAATCGCGGTGCACGTTTCCATTGCGGTGTACACATCGGCATGCGAGAACGGATCATTCGCGTAATCACCGTTACGCGCATCACCCTGGTATTTCGTGATGCCCGTCTCGGCGCCGACAACCGGCGCATATGCGCGACGGTGCACCCACGGCCCCGTGTTGCCGTAACCGGTGATTGATGCATAGATGAGTCGCGGATTGATCGTGCTCAACGTGTCGTAGTCGAGCCGCAAACGTTTCATCACGCCGGGTCGAAAATTCTCGACGACGACATCGACGTGTTCGATCAATCGATGAACGAGAGCGACGGCTTCGGGTTTCGACAAGTCGAGGCAGATGTTCTTCTTGCCCACGTTCTGCTGCACGAAGTACGTCGAGAGCGAGTTGACGCGCGGGTTGGTGAAACGGGTGAGGTCACCTTCGGGCGGTTCGAGTTTGATGACATCGGCGCCAAGGTCGCAGAGCATGCGTGTTGCGTGGGGACCCGTCAGGACGCGGCTGAAGTCGAGGACGCGCAGCCCGCTGATCGGCCGTTCCCCCGTGGTTTTGCCCCCCGTGTCCACCATGAAATCGCCACCGTACAGGGCGGGTACGGTCTCGGGCATGACGAAGAGCGACCTGCCCGCCTACCGCGAATTGCCCCGTCGAGGCGGCCTGCCGGCCGCGTGGGACGTGTGGGAGGGCGATGCCCGATACTTCGGCTGTCTGAACTTGCTGACACCTGAACGGGTCGCTGCGGCGGCGCGTTTGGTGACTGGCGGCCGGGTGTTCCCGATGAATTGGGACATGCGCAAGCCCGACCCGCCGTTGTTCGGGCGCAGTCCCTTCGGCCACGAGGTGACGGGTGACGAGCGTGCCGTCAGCCACGACGACGTTCTGCACGGATGGAACAC
>JBJTYJ010000289.1:0-6198 GCA_046082705.1 Actinomycetota bacterium
CCGGGTTGATGATTCTCACGGCCCATCTGCTGCCCGATGATGCGCTGGCGAGTGTCACCTCGGTGGCGCGTGCGGTTGTCGGTGCGCCCGTTTCTGGCCCCATCGTCGGTGCTCGTGCCGACCTGATGGTGACTCCGGTGTGGAGTGTTCGTGAAATGCTCGCGACGTGTGCGACACGGTCGCTTGTGGTGCGACGGGGACGCGTTTTCCACAACCACGGTCGCGATTAACAAAGATTTAAACGACGGGTAACGCCACCTTTTTCGGCAGGGTCGGCGCACGGATTATTGTGCAGAGATGGCCGGGGCACTGTCGTTCAACAACGTGGGAATGACCTTCCCGGACGGCACGCGCGCGCTGGGCGGCGCCACGTTCGACGTGAACCCGGGAGAGTTCATCACCGTGGTTGGCCCGAGCGGTTGTGGAAAGTCGACGCTGTTGCGTATCGCGTCGAATCTTGAAGCCGCAACAGAAGGTGTGTGCAACGTCGATCGCGACAGCATCGGCTACGTGTTCCAGGATGCGACGTTGCTGCCGTGGCGAACCGTGGCCAAGAACATCGAATTGCTGGCGGAACTGCACGGTGTCGACAAGACCGAACGCGAAGATCGAGTGCGCAGCGTCATCGACCTCGTCGGCCTGAGCGGTTTCGAGGACAAGTACCCGAAGCAGTTGTCGGGCGGCATGAAGATGCGCGCGTCGCTTGCGCGTTCACTGGTCATGAAGCCCCGCGTGTTCCTCTTCGACGAGCCCTTCGGTGCTCTCGACGAAATCACGCGCGAACGCCTCAACGACGAATTGTTGCGGCTCTTCCAGCTTGAAGGGTTCGCGGGGTTGTTCATCACGCACTCGATCTCCGAGGCCGTCTACATGTCGACGAAAGTGTTGGTGATGTCGTCACGTCCGGGTCGCATCGTCGCGTCGTTCGACGTGCCGTTCGAATATCCGCGCGCACACTCGTTGCGTTACGAACCGAATTTCGCCGAATTGTGCGGCGAAGTGTCGACCGCACTGCGCGGAGCGCTCGTATGACCGACATCAAGTCCCAAGTGGCCGTGACACCTCCCTCGACGCGCCGGCCCGACGATGCGCCGGTCGAGACAACGAATCGAGTGCGGGCAAGCGACATCATCGGCCCGGCCGTTGTGTTCGTCTTGTTCATCGGCTTCTGGTACGCGTTGTCGACGACGATTCTTCCCGAACAGAAGCGCTTCCTCTTGCCGACACCGCACAAGGTGTTGAATGAAGGATTCTTCACGTGGCAGGTCGGCGAGCAGCGCGGTCTGTTCCCGATTCTCAAGTCGATGTGGAGCTCGATCCAGGTCGCACTCATCGGCCTCGTCATCACCATCGTCATCGGAACCGCACTCGCAACGGCGATGGCAACGCGACGTTGGGTCGAGCGCGCAACGTGGCCGTACCTCGTGGCGCTGCAATCGGCGCCGATTCTCGCGATGACTCCTCTCATTCGGGCGCTGATCGACGGTGTGCAAACCCAGCGCGTGCTCGTCGTCGTGCTGATTGCGTTCTTCCCGATCGTCAACAACACCTTGTTCGGTTTGTTGTCGGTCGAAAAGAGCCAGCACGAGCTGTTCACCCTGCACGGTGCGAGCAGGTGGACCCGGCTCACGAAACTGCAGTTTCCGGCGGCGATGCCGAACATCTTCGTGGGACTGCGCATCTCCGCGGGCCTCAGCGTCATCGGCGCCGTCGTGGGCGACTTCTATTTCCGTCAGGGTGGCGTGGTCGGCATCGGTGCCCAGATCGACATCTACCGCGGTCGCCTCTGGGGTTCGGAACTTGTCGCAGCCATCATCCTGGCAAGCGTTTTTGGTCTTGTCGTGTTCATTGTTTTCGGCTTCCTCTCGAAGAAGGCGATCGGCAAATGGCACACGACAACCCGGGGTCAGTGATGGCCCCAGCCGTAATACAGCAAGCACCATCCAACAAAAAGGGAGAGCAAATGAAAAGGAAAGCAGCAGCCCTCATCGGCGTGCTGAGTCTGGTCAGTCTTGCCGCGTGCGGTGGAGACGACGGCGAAACCACGGACACAGCTGCGACCGAAGAGACAACGGCGGCGGCCACCGAGGACACCACTGCAGCAGCGACCGAGGAAACCACGGCACCTGCCGCGGAGCCCGTGTCGCTTGCCGGCGTGTGCCCCGAGACCGTCACCTTCCAGACCGACTGGAACCCCGAGTCCGAGCACGGATTCCTCTACCAACTCGTCGGTGACAACTATGAAGTCGACGCTGCCGGCGTTCGCGTGACGGGCCCGCTCGTGGCCTCGGGCGGTGCCGACACCGGTGTCAAGGTTCAGGTGCGCGCAGGCGGTCCGGCGGTGGGCTTCAGCTCGCCGACCTCGCTCATGTACCAGGACCCGGACATCTTCCTCGGCTTCGTCAGCACCGATGGTGCGGTTCAGGACTCGGGTGAATTCCCGACGATGACCGTCGTCGCGCCGTTCAACATCAACCCGCAGATCATCATGTGGGACCCTGCGACGTACCCGGATGCAAAGACGATCGCCGACCTGAAGGCCGCCGGTGCAAAGATCCGCTACTTCGGCGGTGCCGCGTACATGGAGTACTTCACGGCGAACGGCATCCTCGACACGAAGCAGGTCGACGGTACCTATGACGGCACCCCGGCCAACTTCGTCGCCGACGGTGGCAAGGCAGCACAGCAGGGCTTCGCAACGTCCGAGCCGTACTACTACGAGAAGGTTCTCACCGACTGGGCCAAGCCCGTTGCGTACCAGACGGTGCACGACGCAGGCTGGACCGCCTACGCACAGTCGCTCGGCGGCAAGCCCGAGACCATCGAGCAGTACAAGGACTGCCTGAGGCTCCTCGTGCCGATCATTCAGCAGGCGCAGGTCGACTACGTCGCTGATCCGGCCAAGACCAACGCACTGATCCTCGACCTCGTCAAGCAGTACAACAACGGTTGGCTCTACGACGAAGGCCAGGCAGCAGCAGCGGTCGAACTGGCGCTCCAGAACAAGCTCATCGCGAACAGCCCCGACGGAACTCTCGGTTCCTTCGACCTGACCCGCGTCGACGAGTTCATCAAGATTGCGGTTCCGACGTACGAGAAGATCGGCGCCAAGATGAAGGAAGGCATCACTGCCGCCGACATCGTGACGAACGAGTTCATCGATCCGTCGATCAAGTTGCCCTGATCGGTTGATCAGCAAGTGAAGTTGATGGCCCGGGGGAAACCCCGGGCCATCGCTCTGTTCGGGAGGTAGTCGTGTCACAGGTGATCGAGATGCTGCGTTTTGCCGTTGGTGCGTCCGAACGTGACGCATGGCTCGATGTCGAACGGCGGGTGTGGACCGGATTCTTGAAAACGGTGCCCGGATTTCAGCGCAAGGAAATGTGGCTCGATACTGATGATCCGGATTCGGTCACCGTGGTCATTTGGTGGGAGTCGGCGGAACATTGGAATGCGGTGACGGCC
Source organism: Actinomycetota bacterium (assembly GCA_046082705.1). GTDB lineage: Bacteria > Actinomycetota > Acidimicrobiia > Acidimicrobiales > Ilumatobacteraceae > F1-20-MAGs119. The sequence goes on from JBJTYJ010000289.1 coordinate 3,466, forward strand.
GAGCAGTGTGCGGCGGTCGACCGCGAGATGGGCGAGTGGTTGCGACCGTGCACGATGCGCTCGTGGCGGGTGGTGCAGGTCGACTGAGTCGGCTCAGCGACCGAAGTTGAAGACGGCGATCTCGCCGAGGGCCGCCACGAAATTCGCCACCGCGGAATCGAACATCGTCCTGCCCATTTCGGCGGTCGCGTGCGTGGGATCACCGATGTGGCCCTCGGGGAAGAAGTCGTTCGACAGCCAGCCGAAACTGACGGTACCCCCGAAGCGGACGTACCGGTTGTCGGCCATCCTCTCGGGAATTCGGCGCACGGCTTTCGACATGTCGACGAGGTCGGGACGCAGGTGCAGCATCACGGCGGTTTCATCGGTGCCGCCGTGAACACCCATCCCCAATTCGCTGGCAGCCGAAGCACCGCCCTGGTCGGGCGGAATCGACGGATGCGTGGTGAAGGTTTGCAGTCCGTGGTGCAGGCGCAGTTCACGGTTCGCCACATTGAGAAGGGCCGAGTTGCCGCCGTGGCCGTTGAGAAAGACCAGCTTGCGTGCCTGGGTGCGGGCGATGCTGCGGCCGATGTCGTCGAGTACCGCGAGCAACGTCGTGGGCGACAGCCAGACGGTGCCGGGGGCCCAGGCGTGTTCGTTCGACTTCGTGTACGACAACGTGGGAAGAAGCCACACGTTCAGATTCGCGGGCGCGGCAGCGACCGCGGCTTCGGCAACCGCCGTCGCGATCACTTCGTCGGTGTTCAACGGAAGGTGCGGACCGTGCTGTTCGATTGCGCCGAGAGGCTGGATGCAGATCGAGTCGGAGGTGATCTGGCGGTCGACATCAGGACCGCGTAGTTCGCCGAGTCGTCGTGGTTCAGCCATCACCGCTGAGCCTACCCCTGTGGGATACTTCACTCATGTCCACGACACCATCGCTCGATACGCGATTTGATGCCTTGATCATCGGTGGCGGACACAACGGTCTGGTGTGCGCGGCATACCTTGCGCAGTCGGGGATGAAGGTTCTCGTCATCGAGGCGCGCAGTGAGGTGGGTGGAACGGCGGCCTCGGAATCGTTCGCCGGTGTAACCGTCAACATCTGCAATTGCGACCACCTCACCTTCCGCACGGCGGGCATCAGCGACGACCTCAGCCTCGACCGCCACGGCCTGAGTTACATCGACGTCGACCCCACGCAACTCGCCACGTCGTGGTCGGACCGTCGCGTGTGGCCGATGTTCCACGATCTCAACCGTCAGCTCGATGTCATCAAACGGTTCTTCCCTAACGAAGTCGAGGGGTACCGCAGCTTCGCAAAGGCGGCAATACCCGTCGTGGAATTGATCCTCGAAGCCGGCAGCCAACCTCCCACGCGGCGTTCACTCGTCGGCAAGGTTCTGGCAAAGCGCGGCCGCGGAGCGTCGACGATGCTCAAGTGGAGCAAGATGTCATCGGCACAGGTGTTGCGTCAGTTCTTTTCGAGCGAACTACTCATCGCACCATCGCTCGTCACCGGCCCCACGGTGTGGGGTGTTTCACCGCACACACCAGGTACGGGCCTCGGTGCTCTCGTGTACGCGATGCGCCACGTCGCCAAGGTCGGCCGACCCGTCGGCGGCAGTGGCATGGTGCCGATCTCTTTGCGTCGCAGCATCGAATCGAACGGCGGTGTCGTGGCGACGTCCACGATGGTGTCGGGAATTCTCTGCGAGGGCGAATCCGTGCGCGGTGTCGAACTCACCGACGGTCGCACCATCGACGCACCGATCGTTGTTTCGGCGTGCAATCCCCACGACACATTCCTGAAGTGGCTGCGCAACCCACCGGCATCCGCAGCGCCGTTGGTGGAGAAGTGGCGAAACGCCCCGCACTACGAGGGATACGAATCGAAGATCGATGCTCGCATCACGGGCAAACCGGTGTTGCGCGACATCGACGTCGACACGCTGCGCGACCTCGGTGCCGACCCGCTGGCTGCGACGATGGTCGTCGCGCCGACAACCGAGGAACTGCACCAAGGGTTCGGCAAGATCGCAACGGGCGAAATTCTCGAACGCCCCGCGATGTTGGTGAACCTGCCGTCGGTTGCCGACCCTACGATGTCGAACGGTGTCGACGAGGTGTTCAGCCTCGAGGCGCTCTTCACTCCTTATTCATTCCGCGGCGGATGGAACTCCGATGCCGAGCCACGGCGCTGGCTCGAGTTGTACGCCGACCTCGTTGAACCCGGATTCCTCGACTCGATTGCCGAGTGGCGTTGTATGACGCCCGCAAAGTACGAGTCGGAGTTCTTCCTTCCGCAGGGACACGCCACCAGCTTCGCCGGCGGGCCGCTTGCGGCACTGTTGAATACCAACCCCGAACTCACTCGCTACGCGACACCGGTGAAGGGTCTCTATCTCACCGGCGCCGCAACATTTCCCGGTGCCGGTGTGTGGGGTGCGAGCGGCAAGAACGCAGCCCTCACGATTTTGCGGCGATAACCGCGATTTCCATCTTCCATTCCGGTCGGGCGAGCGCCGGAACGGTGACAAGCGTGCTCGCGGCCAGGTGGCCCTGCAGTGCAGCATCGCGCGCGGCCATCACCTCGCGCAGATCGTCGGCAAGTCGTGGCGTTGCCACCACGTACGTGGTGACGGAGGCAATGTCGCAAAGTTCCATGTTCGCCTCGGCGAGAATGCCCGCGATGTTGCGCCACACCAATTCGGCCTGCGCACCAATCGCGTCGGGTGTCGTGCCGTCGAC
>JBJTYJ010000290.1:0-3443 GCA_046082705.1 Actinomycetota bacterium
ACACCGGAGTCACCATCAGGTCGGCACGAGCACCGACGATGGGGCCAGAAACGGGCGCACCGACAACCGCACGCGCCACCGAGGTGACACTCGCCAGCGCATCATCGGGCAGCAGATGGGCCGTGAGAATCATCAACCCGGCCGCATCCAGTGGGTCGCCACGACCGATCGGGTTGAACGGATCCTGCAGATTGTCGCTGCCGGCGGCAACGCGCACCCCCGCATCGCGAAGGTGCTTCACAGCGGTGAGACCACGCGGCATCGCCGACTGCATGTCGCGGCCCTGCAAAAAAAGATTCGTCTGAGGCAAAGCCACCACGGCCACGCGGGCCTCAGCCAGTTTCCCGGCCGTCGACCGCTGGCTGTCGACGTCTTGCATACCCAGGCTCACGCAGTGACTCGCCGTCACCCCGCGGTCGAAACCGCTTGCCAACACCCGCTCGGCAAGGTTTACGAGTGACGTGCGATCGGCATCGGTGTGCTCGTCGGCGTGCAGGTCGAGCGGAACGTCCAGTTCACCCGCAAGGTCGACCAGCTCGGCATTCGCCAGCAACGCATCCTCGTCGAGGTGCGGACAGCCACCGATGATGTCGACACCCATCCCAACCGCCTCGCGGGCAAGACGCCGGTGCACCTCGCCCCGTGAACCAGTGACAGGCCAGCCGAGCAATGCCACGATCTGCAGGTCGACGATGTCGGCCGTGCGTCGCCGCACCTCAAGCAGCGCCTCGACCGATGTGAGGCCGTTCTCTTCGGTTACATCGGCATGCGTCCGAATGGTCGTCACACCGTTGCGCACCATCGTGTACACCGCACGTTCGGCCCGTTCGATCGTGTTCTCCACCGTCATCACGTGCCGGTTCGCGACCATCGCCGTGATCGCACCCATCAGGTCGCCCGTCGGATTCGGAATCAACTCGGCGAGATACGCCTTGTCGAGATGAGCGTGTGTTTCGACCAGCGACTCCGTCAACAGTCCACCATCACCGTCGATCACCGTCTCCTCGGCGGCGGCAACGAGATCCGACCCAATCTCGGAAACCGATTCGCCGTCGATGCGCACTGACACAGCTGCGCCGTTCGACGACGGTGTCGTGACGTTGGAGATCAGCACGCGAGGTGAACTTTCCCGCTCAGACGAGCGGTTCCAAGTTCGGCAACGGCCGGCGCTCGACCTTTTCGCCGAGCTTCGGAAACACCTCTTCGGTGACGAGGTGCATCTGTTCGATCATCTCTTCGCGCGACACGCCGGGGAAGTCGAAGAAGAAGCAGACGTGCTTCAGATCGAGAAGGTCGCGCCAGAAGCCGAGTGTGTCGACTGCATCGTCGATCGAACCAACGATCTGGATCTTCTGGTCGTTCGACTCGTCGACGGTCGGACAATGGTTGAATGCAACCTTGCTGCCGTCGGGATTGCGGTACGACGAGAAGCGACCGTACGGCGAGAGGAAGTTCGCGAACTCATCGTGGCCGGGCTTGCCCTTCACCATCGCCTTCTCGCGCGTCTTCGCCACGTGGATGTTCATGACGAGACAACGGTCTTCGCCCGGCCCAACCGGCTTGCCAATTTCCTCGCGGATCTCGGCGTAACGATTCCACTTCTGCAACTGCGAGTCGGCATTTTGCAACCAGTACACGGCCTTGTGACCCTCGCGCGGCACGTACTCGACGGTTTCAGGCGACGTCACGGGCTGGTACACGTCGATCTGGCGCAATGGCCGCGGAATCAACGTGAGGTCGTCGACGTACTTGCCGCGGTCGGGAATGTCGTCGGGCGGGAACACGAAGTGCTTGCCGCGGTACGAAAAGCGTTCGTTCGTCCAGGCGGTCTTGATGACCTCCATCGACTCTTCAAACACTTCACGATTGATGCGGTCGTGTTCGGCCGACATCGCATTGTCACCCGATGCAACGACCGTGCCAAGGCTCCATGCCTCGCGTGGCACCGTGCCACGACCGACGCCGAACTCCATGCGACCACCGGTCACGATGTCGGCAATTGCGAAGTCCTCGGCGAGTCGCAACGGATGCCACTGCGGCACGACGTTGAACATCTGCCCAAGGCGCAGATTCGTTGTCTGGCCCGCAAGGTGTTGACCGAACAGAATCAGGTTCGGCAGAACTTCGTAGCCCTCGTACTGGAAATGGTGTTCCGTCAACCACATCGTGTCGATGCCCACCTCGTCGGCGGTCTTCGCCCACGCGACGAGGTTCTTGTAACACTCAATCACCGCGTTGTTGTCGTAGCGACGCTTGGTCGGTTCGACCTTGCCCGCGTCGTCCATCGGCACCGTACAAAAGAAGTTCGCGTCGACTCTCATGGCCGAACATTAGTGCGACATTTTGGGTCTTTTCCCATCGCGACAGCCCGATCAGCGTTTCTTAACAAAAACCACGCAGCGGCTACCCCGACAAGGTGTTGCCAAAGAGCTGCCAGGCAAGAGCACTCTTCGCCGTCAGGCTGAGCCACAGGTAGGCCTTCTCGCCATACACGTAGTCGGCCCACTTCCCCACCTTGCGGTACTGCAGATACTGGTTCAGCGCAAAGAGATTGAAGAAGACGAAGATGCTGACGAAAATGCCGTAGACGAATTTCGGCATCTCGCTGCCGGGGCCCAGCAGATAAATGACAAGGCCGATCCACGGCACGATTCCGACGATGCACCCGAACCAGAACGGCGTCCACCACACCTTGTCGCCCGGCTTGTTGACGACTTCCATGATCCAACCGAAAAGGATCATCGCCACGTTCGCCCCGGCGATACCCAAGAGTCCGGCGATGTCGCCGATGCCGAACACCAGGCAAATGGCGATGATCATGAGCGTCGAAGAAATGGAGTACTCGATCCAGCGGAAGCGGTTCTGGCCAGCGGCTATTTCTACTTCGTAGGTCTTGCGACCCACTGTCGACACGATGAAGTGGAACAACGCGGAGAGAAAGAGGAACGTCGCCGCCGCCCGCGCAATCGACACATCGAACCCGCGCTCGAGTCGCGTGACATCGAGGCGGTTGTTCGGGGCATCGTTCCAGAAGAACGTGGTGACGGGAAGCGCGAAGTCGTTCGCCAGAACCAGAATCGCGACTCCCTGCACAAGATGCAGGATGGTTGCGATGACATTCAGTCGTTGGAGACGCGGAGCATTGGGCATACCTTAAGTATGTGCGATATCGGGACTCCTCAGCGGGCACCATCGAGGATCGAATCGAATCCGCTCGGTTCGTGTGGGCCGATGACGAGGTGTTCGAACACGCTGGTGCCCACCTTGCCGTTTGATTCGACACGGCAGAGGTTCTGCAGGTGCAACATCGATGGGTCGGCGGGGTTGGCATCGGCAATGACGAACTCGTCACGCTGTTCTGCAAACTCACCCTTCCATTCACCGTGGCCCCACTCGGGATGCGTGTAGCCGATGCTGCGCATGAAGAACCGAAGAAGCGGTGT
>JBJTYJ010000291.1:0-7471 GCA_046082705.1 Actinomycetota bacterium
GCGTTCACCTCACGCTCAACGCCGAACACGACAACCTTCGCTGGGGTCCGATCACCCATGCACCGTCGCTCTTGTCGGGTGACGGTGGTTTTCCGAGCAGCATCGAAGACCTGTGGGACCATGCCGACCTGTCCGAGGTACGCCGTGAGTGCCGGGCACAAATCGAACGAGCAATCGCGTGGGGCATCGATGTCACGCACCTCGCGCCCCACCTCACGGCGATCACACTTCGCCCCGAATTCTTCGACATCTATCTCGACCTCGCCGTCGAGTTCAACCTTCCCATTCGTTTGCCGTCAACGATCGATGAACGCGACGCAGGCTTCCCGTTCCGCAAGCTCGCCCACGAAGAGGGCGTCGTTTTCCCCGACTACTTCAACCACGACTGGCGTGCGGGCAGCCGCGAACGCGTGCTCGGCGACCTGGCCGGCTTGCGTCCGGGCATCACCGAGATTCACGTACAACCTGCCGTCGACACGGCGGAGGTCCGCGCACTCGGAGACGTGTCATTGGGTTGGATCGAAGACCACAACTTCGTCGTCAACGACCCAACGTTGCGCGAGGCAATCGAACAGTCGGGCGCAGTGATGGTCGGCTACCGACGCGTCAGAGACGCGATGCGATCGCGCTGAGAGCGCGGTCGATTTCACCACTGGCCAACGCACGAAGCAGCACCCCGGTATGACCGGTCGCCTTCAGCTTGCCGCGCATGTAGGCCACGTTCGCACCGAGCGGCAGATCGCCCGCCGCGATGGCCACCACAACGGCGGCATCGTCGGGGCCTTCGACGATTTCTTCCTTCTTACCTTTTGCCACGCGGTACTGGATGACGGCGTTCGTCACGGCAGCCTCTCGAGCGGTGCAAGGTCGATGATGGGGCTACCGCCACGCACGCCGGCGAAGAGGTCGTCTTCGTAGGTCCCCGGCGTGGGTCCGTCGACGATGCTGCGCGCGAGCACCCAGTCCTCCCACGGGTAGGTCTCGGCCAACTGTTCGTCGGACAGACCGAACCAGAAGGGTTCGTCGGGATCGATCTGCGTCGCATGGGCAAGCAACGCACCCGAACGCGCGTGCATGTGGTCCCCAACGTGCAACCGCGTCGTGATGCGCCAGTCCTGGTTCGCCCGCGACAACCATTTTTCGTCGAAGGGCGATTCACCCCGGTGCTTCAGCATCCCCTCGTGCAGCGCCATCAGCCGCATACGCGACCAGAGCGTGTAGTACATCTTCGACGGCTGCCACACCGGGCCCGCATTCGAGTACCACATTGGGTCGCCGGCGCGCTGGAACGCCGCGATGGAAATGTCGTGAACCTTCAGGTGGTCGGGATGCGGGTAACTCGACTGGTCGTCGTTGTACGTGATGATGACCTGCGGACGCTCGGCGCGAACGATCGCGACAAGTCGTTCGGTCGCCTCGTCGAGCGGCGCCATGTGGAAACAATCGGGATGGTTGTTTGACTCCGCACCCTGCATGCCCGAGTCGCGGTAGCCCAGCATGTGCACCGCATGGAAGCGGATGACCTCGGCCGGGCGGGCAAGCTCGCGTGGTCGCATCTCGGCGAGCAACGCCTTTTCCGAGGCGGGATCGAGACCGTGAAACGGCTGGCCGGGTTCCTTCAACCGGGGATTGTTGACGTCGCCTTCTTCGCCGCCCGTACAGCAAACGAGGACCGTGCGCACGCCCTCGGCGCCGTACTTCGACAGCGTTGGCGCGCCCTTTGATGCCTCGTCGTCGGGGTGCGCGTGCACTGTGAGGAGACACAGTTGCTCGCGGTCCATGGCGTGTCAGGTTACTGGTGGCTCCCATAGGCTCGGCGTATGCGTGGCCTTCGTTTCGCCCCGATTTTTGCCGTTGCGGTCGTCTTCGGCGTCGCGACATCAGCGTGCAGCACCGACGACGGACGTGACATGCAGGCGCCGTCGGATGCACAGATCGCGTCGGCCCAAGCAACGACGACACTCGCAGCCGAGACCACGCTCGCGGTGCTCGACGACAGCAGCGGCGCGCCGATCGACACTACGGTCGATGGTGGTGGCAGCGTGGTTCTCACTGTCACAGCGCCGTGGGCCGACGGTGACACGGTTCCCGATGCTTTCCGTTGCGCAGGACCCGAGGCCTCGCCCGAAATTTCGTGGACCGGGGTTCCGGCCGAGGCGAAGTCGCTCGCCCTCGTCCTCGTCGACGAAGATGCCCCGGACTACACGCACTGGGTCGTGGCCAACATCGACCCGGCGACCAGCGCGCTTCTCGCCGGCAGCGTCGACCCCAATGCGGTGCAGGCCAAGAACTCGGCCGGCTCCATCGGATTCTCGGGCCCCTGCCCACCCGAAGGCGAAACCCACGCCTACTCCCTCTCGCTCTATGCACTCGACCAGGTGCTCGAGGTGCAAAACGGTGACGACGGCGCTGCGATGCAGGACGCCATCTACGCCGCGGCCATCGAGGCTGCAGCCGTCACTTTCACCGCCTGAATCCGCGGCCTCCGACGAAACGGGTGCAAAACTTGCCCCATCGATCGCGTTCTCGCCTCCCTTCCCGTCGCCGTCTGCGAGACCGACGCCGACGGCCGCCTCTTGGCGGTGAACGATGCTTTCCGCTCCCTCGTCCTCGGAGGCGCACCCGTGGTGGTCGGCTCGGCACCGTGGGTGAACGCATCGCCCGGCGAACGCGCGACGGCAGAGCGCACATGGGAAGAAACGCGACCACTCGCGGGCGCCTTCACCCACGAGTTCCGTTTGATGTCCGCCGACGGCGATGTGCGCTGGATATCGATGCATCTCGAACCCGTACGCGATGCAACAGGTGCATTGACGGGTTACGTCGGCACCGCAGCCGACCACACCGACATGGTGACACGACGCACGCTCTCCGAGCAGTTGGTGGGGCTTCTTGACGTCAGTGCGGATGCGGTGCTCGTGTTCGATCGCGCTGGACGGTTGCTCTTCTGCAATGACGGCGCAAAACAACTCGTCGGTGTCAGCGATGCCGACAACGACACGGTTGCCGATACGTTCCTGCGCGCGATTCGCGACCAGGTGCCGCGCGAGGTACTGAACGCTTCAGCCACTCTCGCCAGCCCCGAAGACAACCGGTGGGTGGGCGAGGTTGGTTTCCGCAGCCCCGACGGCATCGTCCGCACGCTCTCGCTGACCCTGCAGGTCGTCCGCGATGCAGGCGGAGTCGTGCAGCACTTCAGTGCCATCGCCCGTGACGTCACCGAAACCAAGCAACTTCACGACGAGCTCACCCGCCAAGCCACACACGACGCACGCACCGGCCTGCCGAACCGGGTGCTCTTCCTGCGTCGGCTGGCAGAAGCCCTGGAAAAGGACCGCACGCTCAAGTCGGGTTGCGCGGTCATGTTCATCGACCTCGACCGTCTGAAGATCGTGAACGACACGATGGGCCACGACGTCGGCGACGTTCTCATTTCGAACATCGCCAAACGCATCGTGAACGCAACACGACCGTCCGACACGGTCGCACGCAACGGCGGTGACGAATTCGTGGTGCTGTGCGACGGCGTCACCGACGAACACATCGCCCACGACATCGCCAATCGCATTCTTCAGGCCGTCACCGGCCAGATGGTGTTGCAGGGAACCGAGATCTTCACGAGCGCCAGCATCGGTATCGCCATGTCGACCCAGCAGTTGCTCGCCGAGCACTCCCCTGCCGACGCAGCACAGATTCTCCTCAACAACGCCGACACCGCGATGTACCGCGCGAAGCAGCGTGGCCGAGGCCGCGCCGAGGTCTACAGCGACGCGATGCGCGCCGAAGCCCGCGACCGCGTCGCGCTCACCAATGCCCTCGAGCGGGCACTCGCCACCGGCCAGATGCGGCTCGTTTACCAACCCATCGTCTCGGCACACACCGGCCGCAATGCCGGAGTCGAGGCGTACCTGCGTTGGGATCACCCGCAGCGCGGTGAGCTCACCCCGCCAACGTTCATTCCGGTGGCCGAAGAGTCGGGCATGATCGGCCCGCTCGGTGATTTCGTCGTCACGCAGGCTTGTGCCGACATGCGCGGATGGGCCGACGCGGGTCTCGTCGACCGCTCGTTCGCCTTGCACGTGAACGTGTCGTCCAAGCAACTGACCGACCCGTCGTTCGTCGACCGCACCCTCACCGCCCTGCGCGACGCGGGACTCGAATCAGGCCAACTCGTCGTTGAGGTGATCGAACAGACCGTGCTCGACGACAACCCCAGCGTCGGCCGCAGCATCAACGCTCTCAAGCGTGCAGGCATCCGCGTAGCCATCGACGATTTCGGCAGCGGCTTCTCGTCGCTCTCCTCCCTGCGCAACTTCCCCGCCGACGTTCTCAAGCTCGACGGCTCACTGGTGCGCGACATCGGCCAGCAGGGCCACGACGACCCGATCGTGCGCTCGATCATCCAGCTCGCACACTCGCTCGACATGACCGTCGTCGCCGAATGGGTCAGCACCGAAGAGCAGTCCAAGCGCCTGCGCGTTCTCGGCTGCGATCACCTACAGGGCAACCGCATCGGCGAACCCGTCGCTGCCGACGAATTCGCCCGCACGCTGGCCCGCGTGCGCTGACCTCAGCCCGCGGGGCCCGGCACCGGCGCCGGGCCAAGACCGGCGAAGAAGTCGAGAGTCGCCTTCGAGTTGCCGCCGAGTTTCACCACTGCCATGCCCGCCTCGGTGTCTTGGTACACCTCGAGGCCGTAGTTCGCGATGTTGCCGTCGGCTGCGGGGCGCATGCTCTTCAGGAACGACGGCATGTCGAGATTGGTGTCGACGGTGACGGTCGAGGTCACTGCGTGAATGACGTCACCTGCCTTGAACGGGTTGGCGGCCGCGTATTTCGCCGCCTGTTTCAACATGAGCGTGATGAACTCGCGCTGACGCGCCGAACGTCCGATGTCGCCGGTTCCTTCCGGCACCCACTTTCCCTTGATGCGCTCTTGATAGTGGCGACTGCGCGCGTAGCGCAACGCACCAATTCCCGTGAGCCTGTGGCATCCCTTGCGCACCCACAACCCGATGTGCGTGTCGCGTGCCTGATACGGGGCACACAGCGTGACCCCGCCGATGGCATTGACGAGATCCTTGAACCCCTGGAAATTCACCTCGATGTAGTGGTGGATCGGAATTCCGAAGTTTGCAGTGACGGTACGCACCAACATCGCAGCACCGAGGTTGTAGGTGGCATTGATGCGGTTCGACTTCTGTCCGTTACCGATGCGCACCCATAGGTCACGCGGAAACGACGTGATCGAGAGCGAACTCGTCTTCTTGTCGTGACGCAGAACCATGATGGTGTCACTGCGCTGGCCCCCGACGTCACCGACCGACCCGATGACGTTGAAGTCGGACTCGGTGGGGTCGATTCCCTCGCGACTGTCCGAGCCCACGAGGAGAAAGTTTTCGAAATCGGGATTCGGCGGTGCGAGGTCGGTCACGACCTCGGTATTGCGCTTCACATCCTTCATCTGGCTCTTGGCACCCGAGACCAAGCCCGCGGCACCCGCCAAAGCAACGGCTGCCGCCAGACACGCGGCGATGATGAAACGCGTTGCCTTCACGCCGATCCAACGTAGTCGCTAGTCGGCGTTGCGGAGATGCACCACGTCTGCGGTGTCAATACGGTGCGTCGCTGCGCATTCATCAACAATGCGCAACCTGCCGTCCCGCTCGACCCCGACCGCACGACCCGTGATGTCGCCGCCGTCGGGCAGTTCGCAGCGCACGCGCTTGCCTGTCGTGGTCAACAAACTTTCGTACGTCGCAAAGGCCTCGTCGACGTTCATCGATTCAATCTCATCGAACGTGTCGAGAATCTTCAGGAGAACGTCGTGCGGGGTTGCCGTTGAACCTTGTGCACTTTCATTTCGGAGACTCGTTGCCGGAGCAACCTCGGGTGGCGGTGCCCAACCAACGTTCAAACCCATACCAACGACGACATCGACACCGCCGTCAGGCGACACACCTGCGATCTGCGCAAGGATGCCCGCAATTTTCACGTCACCATCGGTGCGTGATACGACCACGTCGTTCGGCCACTTCAACCCGGCGGCGACATCGAACTCGCGACGAAGCACGAGCGCGCACGACGTGCCAAGCAACTGGGTCATACGGTGCGCGGGTTCGTCGACCGCTCGGAAGAGAATCGACACGAGGAGGTTTGCACCGGGCGGTGCCTCCCATGTTCGGCCGAGCCGACCCCGGCCGGCGGTCTGGTGGTCGGTGCGCAGAACGGCCCGGTCGGGCACCCCTGCCCCAGGGCCTGCAAGGAGATCGGCGTTCGTCGAGCCGGTCTCGGAGACCACTCGGACCCGCCACCGACCGTGCGCCAAAGACGCATTTTCCCCAGCATTTTCGAGCCAGTTCGCATTCACCCCGTCCATCGCACCAACATTGTCACTTGTGCTCAAGAAAATCCTCATCGCCAACCGTGGAGAGATCGCCGTCCGTGTCATTCGGGCGGCCCGAGAGATGGGGATCAAGACCGTCGCGGTCTACTCGGAACTCGACCGCAACTCGCTCCACGTTCGACTCGCCGACGAGGCGTACGCACTCGGCGGCCAGACCGCGGCCGAGAGTTACCTGAACACCGAGGCGATTCTCGACGCAATCAAGAAGAGCGGGGCCGATGGCGTGCACCCGGGCTACGGCTTCTTCAGCGAGAACGCCGACTTCGCGCAAGCGATCACTGAACTCGGCGTCGAGTTCATCGGACCACCGCCCGCGGCAATCATCGAAATGGGCGACAAGGTGTCGAGCCGTATCGCAGCGCAGCGCGGTGGAGCACCAATCGTCCCCGGCACGACCGAGTTCGCGAAGTCCGCAAAAGAGATCGAGGACTTCGGCACCAAGTTCGGCTTCCCCGTCGCGATCAAAGCCGCCTTTGGTGGCGGCGGTCGCGGCATGAAGGTCGTGCACGCGGCCGCCGACGTGAAGGAGGCGATGGACTCCGCGCAGCGAGAGGCCAAGGCATTCTTCGGTCGCGACGAGGTGTACGTGGAGAAGTACCTCACGTGGCCGCGCCACATCGAAGTCCAGTTGGTCGGCGACAAGCACGGCAACGTGGTGTGGGTGAGTACCCGTGACTGCTCGGCACAGCGTCGTCACCAGAAGCTGATCGAAGAGGCACCGGCCGCCGCGCTGCCCGATGGCGTCGAAGAGGCGATGGGCGAAGCCGCCGTGAAGGCCGCGAAGGCCGTTGGCTACTACAACGCAGGAACCGTCGAATTCATCTACCAGGACGGCGAGTTCTTCTTCCTCGAAATGAACACCCGCCTGCAGGTCGAACACCCCGTCACGGAAGTGATCACCGGCATCGACCTCGTCGAGTGGCAGATCCGTGTCGCATCGGGCGAGAAGTTGCCGATGACGCAGAAGCAGGTGGCCGCGCAGCGCCGGGGCCACGGCATCGAGATCCGCATCAATGCCGAGAACCCCGCCGGCGGCAAGTTCCTCCCCTCGCCCGGCAAGATCAC
>JBJTYJ010000292.1:0-4998 GCA_046082705.1 Actinomycetota bacterium
CGGTACGGACGATGCGGAGCGTGATCGTGATGGTGGTCATCACCGTGTCGGTGGTCGTCGCCATGTTGGTGATGTTCGACGACGATGGCGTGGGTGGCCGAGATGCCACAACGGTCGACACGGTCGGCGGTGAGCGTCCAGCCGTCGACACCGAGGCCCGACACGATGTTGGCGACTTCCATTGCGTCGGCGCCGGCATCGATGAACGCGCCCATCAACATGTCGCCGGCAACCCCGGCCGAACAGTTGATCCACGCGGTGTTCATGCGGATTGCCTACGCGCGCCGGTTGAGAATGCGTGCGACGGCGCATGCCGCGCCGAAACCGTTGTCTATGCCGACGACCGTCACGCCGGCGGCACACGAGGCGTGCATGGCAAGCAGTGCCGTGACACCTTCGAGTGATGCGCCGTAGCCCACGCTGGTGGGAACCGCGACGATGGGAGCACCGCTGAGTCCACCGATGACGCTGGCGAGCGCACCTTCCATGCCGGCTGCGCAGATGATTGCATCGGCTGTCTGAACGGTTTCCACACGATCGAGCAAGCGGTGAATACCGGCCACGCCGACATCGACGATGCGTTCGGGTGCAAAGCCATAGGCGCGCAGTGTGAGAACTGCTTCGTCGACAACGGGAACGTCGGCCGTTCCGGCACTGATGACGAGCACGCGGTGTTGCGATGCGTTGTCGGCATCGGGCAGTCGCCATGCGTATGTGTTCGACGCGCGTTGTGCACCGGGGTTGTCGGCGAGAGCGGCCTTTGCCTGTGCGTCATCGACACGAGTGAGAATGACGGGGCCCTCGCCGTGCTTCAGCATCTCGGCGACGATCGTTGCGCACTGTTCGGGAGACTTGCCCGGGCCGTAGATGGCCTCGGGCGTTCCCGACCGCAGTGCACGGTGGTGGTCGACCAATGCGTCGCCTGCCTGCGTGAACGGCAGACGGCGAAGTATCCCGACGGCATCATCGGCGCTGACCGCACCCGACTGCACGTCGGCAAGCAATTGGCGGAGGGTCTCGGTAAACACGCCCCAATGTTGGCATCTCCTCGCCTAGCCTTCCCATCGTGACTTCCTCGACCCCCCGGCGCGTCGGCTTTCTTGGGCCGTTCGGCACCTTCACCGACCAGGCTGCGCGTACGCAGCACGATCTGGCCGCGATGGAACTCGTGCCGTTCCGCACCGTTCCCGACGTGCTCGACGCCGTCGAAGCGGGGGAAATCGACCTTGGTTTTGTGCCGATCGAGAATTCGATCGAAGGCACGGTGAACCTCACCCAAGATGCGCTCGTGTTCGACCACGAGTTGTACATCCAGCGGGAAGTTGTACTCGACATCAAACACTTCCTCCTCGCGTTGCCGGGAACGAAGATCGCCGACGTTGGTGAAGTGCATTCGATGCCCGTCGCGACCGCGCAGTGTCACGCGTTTCTGCGCAAGGAACTTCCGAAGGCCGAAGTGCGTGCGGTCACCAGCACGGCCGAAGCCGCACGTCGTATCGCCGAAGACAAATTGGTTGGCGTGGCTGCGATTGCACCCGAGTCGGCCGCAGCGATGTACGGCCTCGACGTGATTGCGCGTGACATTGCCGACCACGACAACAACCAAACACGTTTCGTATTGGTGGGCAAGGACATGGTGCCCGTACCGACGGGTCACGACCGCACCGCGATCGTGGTCTTTCAGCGTGCTGATGAACCGGGCAGCCTGATTTCGATCTTGCAAGAGTTCGCTGCGCGACGTATCAACATCGACAATCTGCAGTCACGGCCCACCAAGAACACGGGTCTTGGCGACTACTGCTTCATCATCTACGCCGATGGCCATGTCGCAGACGAGTTGATGGCCGATGCCCTGCGCGAACTGCACGCCAAGCAGGGCGGGGTGAAGTTCTTCGGGTCGTTCCCCGCCGCCGGTCAGGCGGCGCATAACGCCCGCGAACACGCAGACGTTCGTTGGCGCGACGCCGACGACTGGGTGACTCACCTGCGCAGCCGCATCACGCGCTGAGTGACATCGGCGATAGCCTCGCTGACGGAACGGTGGCAGAGTGGACAAATGCATCCGCCTTGAAAGCGGAAGGCCCAAAAGGCCCGGGGGTTCGAATCCCTTCCGTTCCGCCAAATTTTTTCAGGGGCAGTTCGTTGCGTTGTAGGCGGTGGCCGCTGATCGCAGGAACAGGCTGGTGCCGCCCTTGTCATCGGTTGCGCGCATGAGCACACTCGCAGAACCGTTCGACCCGATGGGGATCGTGTACGAGTAGGTATTGCCGCTGACCTTTGGCGTGTAGATCTTCCCGCTCGAGAGAAGCGCGGTGTCCTTGATCTTGCCGTCGGCGTCGGTGACACGCAGTGTGAGCATGAATGTCGTTGGCACGAAGGACAACGACTTACCGACGAAACCTGTGCACGCAACCTGCTCTATGACCGGGAGTGCGTTCTGAGCAACCGGAGCAGCCGTCGAGGGTGTGACCACCGGAGCGAGTGCGGTCGACGGGCTGGGAGCGATCGTCGTCGTAGTGGTTGAGTCGACCGAGCCACCACCGTCGGCAGGGTTGACCGGAGTCGCCGCGGTTGGGGTGGGTGCAATCTCGATGATGTTGTCTTCGGCCGTCGGCGTTGGTGCCGGCGCCTTCGTTACTGCCGGCGCGGGCTGCGCGGCCGGCGGCGCGATGTCGATCACGTTTCCGCCATCAGTCGGCTCGCTGGTGCTGCGTGAGAACGTGGTCTCGGGCTGGTTGCAGAGTGACAGCCAACCGGGGATGTCGGCGACCGTTTGGGCCCATTTGGTGACGCCGTTTTCATCGTTGCGCCAGCCAAGTGCGGTGTAGACCCACAGACGATCGGCAACGCGGATGACGTCGCCGTATCGCAGGTTCGTGGGCGGTACGCAGGGATCGCCGCAGGGACGAGATTCGCTGAACACGGGCACCTCGATGAGTTCGCCGTTTGGGCCCGTCATTTTGGTGAAGACCGCACTTTCGGGGCATGGGTTGCACTCGTCGCGGTCGGTGAGGATTTCCTCGTTGTTGTCGCTGAGGTAGGAACGCGCGGGTGGGCACGGGTCGCAACCGTCGAGCGGAGTGTTGAGCGTTGCAACGTCACCTTTGGTGGAGATGCGCTCTTCACCATTCTGAGCGACAACCCAGCGCGTTCCGTTCCCGTCGATGACGACCTCGCCGGGGCGCAGTGTCGTCGGGTCGGCACACGGGGGCAGATCGCAACCACCCTCGGTGTAACCGGGAAGCTGCGACAGCAACGTGCGCGACTCGCCCGACGACTGGTTCACCCAGCGGCCACCTTCGTAACGCCACCACTGGTTGTTTGAATCAATGCGCATGTCGTTGTCGACGAATGTCGTCGTAACGGGCGGGCACGGGTTGCAACGGCCGGTGTAACCGGGCAGTTCGGCGGTGGTGCGTGTTTGGGCGGTGCGCACGCTGCGCCAGATGTTGTCACCGGGTTCGAAGATCCATGTGTCGCCCGAGTCGTCGGTGTACTCGGTGCCCTTTTCGGGCTGGTCGGGCGGACAGGGCGGTGTGCAGTCGTTGTCGGTACGCTGCCACGTGGAGATGTCGGTTTCTGCGGGTTCGGTGACGACGGGTGTTCCGCCCTGTTCGATGGTGGAGAAACCTTGCGTCAGGTTGCTGATGCTCGAGGCCGCGGGTGCGCCGGTGACGTCACGTGTGTAGTCGTCGGTTGGTGGGCACGGGTCGCAAGTCTGGGTGTAGCCCGGCAGGTTGCGGACAAGCGTTACGCGGTCGCCATTTTCCTTCGACACCCACATCGATCCGTCGTAGCGCCATACGCCACCGTTCGGTGCAACGTAGGTCGAGCCGGTGACAACCTCGGCGGGGTTCGGGCACGGATTGCACTCGGGGTTCATCGCATTGATTTCGCGCGTCGACTTGCGTTCGCCATCATCCGACACCCAGGTGATGAGCACCAACGACAACGATTGTGTGTTGTACGTCGACGTCCAGCGCTTGCCCGAACCGTCGACGAATGTCGTTCCGACCGTGCGATACGACTCGGGAATGCAGGGCACGCAGTCGTTGTCGTAGCCCGACAACTGCTGGATGTTGGTCGTCAGGGTTTGGTCGGATTCCACGTAACCGGCGGTCGTGCGGGAGATCGTGTTGCCGAACTCGTCGACCATGTAGTCGCCGAGGCTGTACACACGCTCGGGCGGACACGGGTTGCACGGGTCGGAGTAACCCGCGATGTCGTCGAGTGACGTCACGCTGTAACCCGTGCCGCGCCGCCACCAGCGGCCCTGTTCATAGACCCACACCCGATCGTTGGCAACGACTTCGGTGCCTGCCTTGACGGTGCCGTTCGGCGGGCAGGGATTGCAGTCGGGGTTGGTTGCAAACAGTTGGGTCGACGAGAGGCGTTCGCCTGCTGCGTTCACCCATTCCGAACCCTGGCCGGGAACGTAGGTTTGCGTCCACACCGTGCTGCTGCGGTCGATGTAGGTGAGGTCGTAGTCGCCGCCAGTCGTTGACGGGCACGGCACGCAGTCGTCGCCATAACCGGGGATCTTGTTCATCGAATCGGCAAACTCGCCGTCGAACGCGCGATAACCAGTGGTTTCCTTCGTCCACACTTTGCCGTTGTCATCGATGATGCGGTCACCCGTCTTCAGCGCGGTATCAGGAGGACACGGTGCGCATTCGGGGCTCGCCGCGCGCAGTTCTGCCGCCGTGCGAATGTCGCCGGCTTCGTTCACCCAGCGTCGGCCGTCGGATTCGGGGATGTACTGCGCGACCCAGCGGACGCCGTTTGCATCGACCCATGCCGCGCTTGTGTAGTCGGGGTAAGTGAACGGGGGACATGGCACGCAGTCGTCGCCATAGCCCGGGATGTCGAGAATGGAATAGACGGCGTTGCCGGAAGTCTCGATTGGGTAGTAGCCGTTGTATTCGTAGCGCCAGTAGTCGCCGTATTGATCGGTGAGAACGTCGCCGTATTTGTAGGCCGATGCCGGAGGGCACGGAT
>JBJTYJ010000293.1:0-6551 GCA_046082705.1 Actinomycetota bacterium
AACTCGGGCGACCACGGTCTCGTGTCGTACGTATTCACACGTGACATCGGCAAAGCCATGCGCCTCGCCGAAGCGCTCGACACTGGGATGGTGGGTCTCAACCGTGGACTGGTGTCTGATCCCGCTGCGCCGTTCGGTGGAACGAAAGCGTCAGGCCTCGGTCGGGAAGGCGCACACGACGGCCTGTTGGCGTTCCTCGAAACCAAATACGTCGCCGGAAACTGGTGAGGAATCTCGGCGCAAATCTTGACGAAATCTGCACCTCCGTGCGCCGAGAACCCTTGGAGGGTTTGATGAAAGAGCCCTACCGACGGGTAACTTTGCTTCATGGCTGAGTTCTCCCTCCACCTCAACGACGACCAACTGCAGATCCAGGAATGGGTCCGTACCTTCGCGAAAGACGTCATCCGCCCCGCCGCGCGCGAATGGGACGACCGCGAAGAGTTCCCGTGGCCGGTCGTGCAAGAGGCCGCGAAGATCGGCCTGTACGGCTGGGAGTTCCTCATGAACGCCATGGCCGACCCGACCGGTCTGATGATGCCGGTCTCCATCGAGGAACTGTTCTGCGGCGACGGCGGCATTGGCATGGCCATCATGGGTTCGGGTCTTGCGGCGGCGGGTATCGCCGGTAACGGCACGCCCGAGCAGGTAATGGAGTGGGTGCCGCAGTGCTACGGCGATGCGAACGACGTGAAGCTGGGTGCCTTCTGCGTCAGTGAACCCGACGCGGGTTCCGATGTGTCGTCGCTGCGTACGCGCGCCGTCTACGACGAAGCAACCGACGAATGGGTGTTGAACGGAACCAAGGCGTGGATCACCAACGGTGGCATCGCCAACGTGCACGTCGTCGTTGCAGCGGTGGACCCGACGTTGAAGGGCCGCGGTCAGGCGTCGTTCGTCATTCCGCCCGGCACCAAGGGCTGCAGCCAGGGTCAGAAGTACGAAAAGCACGGCATCAAGGCCAGTCACACAGCCGAGGTCGTTCTCGATGACGTGCGCATCCCCGGACGCTGCCTGCTCGGCGGCAAGGAAAAGCTCGACGCAAAACTTGCCCGCGCCCGCGAAGCCGGCCGCACGGGCGAAGGCCAGCCCGCGATGAAGACCTTCGAGGCGACGCGCCCCGCTGTCGGCGCGCAGGCCCTTGGCATCGCGCGTGGCGCCTACGAGATTGCGCTCGAATACGCCAAGGAGCGCACTGCATTCGGCAAGCCGATCATCATGAACCAGGCGATCGCGTTCAAGCTCGCCAACATGGTCACCGAAATCGACGCCGCACGTCTTCTCATCTGGCGCGCCGCTTGGCTCGCCAAGAACGGCGGCTTCAAGAACGCCGAAGGTTCGATGTCGAAGTACTACGCATCGGAAATGGCCGTGCGCGTCACGGAAGACGCCATCCAGATTCTCGGCGGCTACGGCTATACCCGCGAGTACCACGTCGAGCGCATGCACCGCGACGCCAAGATCCACACGATTTTCGAGGGCACCAGCGAGATTCAGCAGTTGGTGATCGCGCGTGCGATCGCCGGGATGCGCATCGAGTAAAGCGAGAGCGTCGGCTACGCCTTACTGAACACGGCTACGCCTTAGCGCGGGTGCGACGCAAAAGTGGATCGCTGATCCGCAACGTCGTGTCGGCAAGTCGCATGACTCGGCCGGCGGCGCCCGGTGTGCTCGAGTCGATGAGGTTTCCCATGACGGCAAGAGTGATGTCGGCCGCGGCCTGGGTGCCCACTGCGACGCGCAGGCCGGGTCGCAGTAACCACGGGTGTCCAATTATGAAGCTGAATCGGCGTCCCGTGCGCAAGAAGGAGTCGAAGCGTTCACCGACCTGTCGGTCGTAGGACACCGATGCAGTTGCGGGGTTGTCGACGAAACACTTCACGGCCAGGGTTCCCGACTCGAGGGCGTAGTCGATGCCTTCACCGTTCATCGGGTTGACGAAACCCGCGGCGTCCCCGATGGCGACCCAGCCCGGGCCATGACGACGAACACAGCTCATGGGCAGTCGCCACGCGCGGGGCTTGTCGATGTAGTCACCGAGTGACCACGAGTCGCGAACGATCGAGGCGTATTGGTCGAGCAGAGTGTTGAGGTTGAGTTTCTTGAAACCCTTCATGGTGCTGAGCGCACCGACGCCGATGTTCACGGTGCCGTCTCCGGCGGGGAACATCCAGCCGTAGCCGGGGATCGGCGTGCCATGTTCGTCACGCAGACTCAAACATGCCTCGAGATGACGTTCGGCGTGACGGGGGGTCGGGGCGTAGGCGCGAATGGCCAGACCGAAGGTTTCGTCGGGATCGCGAACAGCGCCGAGCATCTTGGCGGCAGCACCTTGGGCACCCGTCGCAAGAACCACCAATGATGAACGCAGCACTTCACCACCCACTGAAATTCCCACGACTGTTCCATCCTCGATGAGGGGAAGAGCCTCGGCACCGAAACGAACGTCGGCTCCTGCGGAGATCGCTACGTCGAGAAGGTGATTGTCGAACCGCTGTCGGGGCCACACCGCGCCATGGTTGGGAAAACGATCGGTGGTCGGCCACGCCAGCTCGCGTTGCTTCTTGCCGGCGATCATGCGCAACCCGTCGATGCGATGAGCAACAGAGTGATCAATACCCAGTTCGTTCAGCGCCGCAATGGCACGCGGGGTCAGTCCGTCTCCGCAGACCTTGTCCCGACCGTACGGACCCTTTTCGCACAACACCACCCGAAGGCCGGCCCGCGCAGCCGTAATCGCCGCGGCCGAACCACCGGGTCCACCACCGATGATGGCGATGTCGAACTGCATGCTTCGAGCCTGTCACGACAATTTCTGAATTGCCAAGGCTGGCGCCGCCGTTTTTGCGTGCACTCGTCACACCCCGCCCGGTTCCGCTTCGGACCGACCGACTGAGCCACCACAACGAGTGGTGGGGCCTCCGTGCAATCAGCGTTTGTCGGTGCGCTGATACAGGCGGGTTGCGATCGGGGCAAAGACCACGATCAGCAAGACCGCCCACGCAAGCGAGTACAGCATCGCATTCTGCAGTGGCCACGATGTCGGCTCGGGTGTGCCGGCGGGAAGATTGCCGAACCGCACCCGCACCGCGTGCGTCAGCGTCGACACTGGGTTCCATTCGGCGACCGTTCGCAGGACCCCGGGCAGGTTGTCGGAGGGGACGAAGGTGTTGGCGATGAACGTCATCGGGAACAGCACGATGAACGTCGCGTTGTTCACCACCTCGGGCGTCGGCACCATCAACCCGAGGCACGCCATGACCCACGAGAACGAGTACGAAAAGAAGAGAAGCAACAGGTACGCGACGACTGCGTCGAGAACCGACCCACGGATGCGCCAGCCGACTGCCAAACCCGCAAGC
Organism: Actinomycetota bacterium; assembly: GCA_046082705.1. Taxonomy (GTDB): domain Bacteria; phylum Actinomycetota; class Acidimicrobiia; order Acidimicrobiales; family Ilumatobacteraceae; genus F1-20-MAGs119. Next base: position 3,363 of record JBJTYJ010000293.1, read on the forward strand.
GACATGATGACGACCGACAGACCGTTGTAGACGACATCGCTTGCGGTGCGACCCGCAACAACTGCAGACCGCGACATGGGCAACGACCGAAAGCGGTTGATCAGTCCCTTTTGCACGTCTTCGGCCAGACCCGATGCGGTGAATGTGGCGCCGAACACCACCGTCTGGGCGAAGATGCCGGCAATCAGAAACTCGCGGTAACTACCACCGGGAATGTCGATCGACCCGCCGAAGACGTAGGCAAACAACAGCACGAACATCAGCGGCTGAATGAGCACGAACACCATCACCTCGGGCACGCGCCGGATGCGGATCATGTTGCGGCGGGCGATGGTTGTGGCGTCACGAACCACGCTCATGATGTCACCTCCGCTTCGGCGGCATGTCCGGTGAGTTCCATGAAGACGTCGTCGAGTGTTGGGCGACGAAGGCCGATGTCGACTACCTCGATGTTCGCCGCCTGCACGTCGTTCAGAACCGAGGCGAGTGCGTCGACGCCGCTGGCAACCGGCACGGAGACGAGTGCTTCATCGGCAACGACACGCACCGCACCGACCGCGACCGGTGCGACGATCGCTTCGACGCGTGAAATGTCTTCGGGTCTGGCCAGGTGAACGTCCAGGTGTTCGCCGCCGACGTGACGTTTCAACTCCTGCGATGTTCCGCGGGCAATTGCGCGGCCATGGTCGATGACGACGATTTCGTTGGCCAACTGGTCGGCCTCTTCCAGGTACTGCGTCGTCAGCACGACGGTCGTTCCGTCGGCAACGCGGTCGCGGATTGCGTCCCACAATTCGCCGCGGCTGCGCGGGTCGAGACCCGTCGTGGGTTCATCCAGGAACAGCACGGGCGGATCGGCCAACAGCGCACCGGCTAGGTCGATGCGTCGGCGCATACCACCCGAAAAAGTCTTGAGAGGGCGGTGTGCCGAGTCGGTCAACCGAAACTTTTCGATCAGGTGGTCGGCGCGCTTGCGGGCATCGCGGCGCTTCATGCCGTAGAGGCAGCCGATCATTTCCAGGTTCTCCGTCGCGGTGAGGTGTTCGTCGACGGCGGCGTACTGGCCCGACAAACCGATGAGTGAACGCACGCGCTGCGGTTCCTTGGCCACGTCGACCCCCGCGACACACGCCCAGCCCGCATCGGGCTCGATGAGCGTGGTGAGAACGGACACAGCAGTCGTCTTTCCGGCACCGTTCGGGCCCAACAGCCCGAGCACCGTACCTGCGGGCACCGCGAGGTCGAGGCCGTCGAGAGCAGTGACGTCGCCGTACTTCTTCACGATGCCACTTGCTTCGACCGCCAGGCCGGAATTTGTGTGGGGGGTAGTCACGTTCGCGAGCCTACTGAGGCTTGTACGGAGCGGGCTTGCGGATGAACTTTGTTGCTCCGACTATCGTCGGAGCGGTTGGACCGATCAGCCAAGGGGGCTTGGGCTATGGCCAAAAGTGATGTCGACGTAGTCGTCGTGGGGGCGGGGTTCGCCGGGATGTACCTGCTGAACGAACTGCGCAAGAACGGTTTCTCTTCACGCGTGCTCGAGGTCGGTGACGACGTGGGTGGTACCTGGTACTGGAATCGCTACCCGGGTGCACGATGCGACATCGCAACGACGGATTACCAGTACACGTGGGATCCGGAACTTCTCGAAGAATGGCAGTGGTCGGAAAAGCACGCGGCCCAACCCGAGATTCTTCGTTACGCCCAACACGTGGCAAAGAAGCACGACCTCTATTCGGGAATCGACTTCGAGGTACGCGTCAACAAGGCTGCGTGGGACGATACGACGAAGACGTGGGCGGTCCACACGTCGACCGGCGAGACCATCACCTGCCGTCACTACGTGATGGCCACAGGCTGTCTCTCGGTTCCGAAAGACCCCGACATTCCGGGGACCGATCGCTTCAAGGGCAACGTGTACGTGACGGGCCGTTGGCCCCATGAGGGTGTCGACTTCACGGGCAAACGTGTCGCCGTCATCGGAACCGGTTCGTCGGCCATCCAGTCGATGCCACATATCGCTGCGCAGGCGAAGGAGCTCGTCGTGTTCCAGCGGACACCGAACTTCTCGATGCCGGCATTCAACGGATCGCAGCCACCGGATCGCGTTGCGCGCCTGAAGGCCGACCGAGTTGCCTATCAGAACGAAGCACGCATGTCGCCGACCGGAGTGCCGATGGAGATGGCAACGGTCTCAGCACTTTCCGTGTCGCGTGAGGAAGCGTTCGCGATGCTCGAGAAGTCGTGGCGGAAGGGGGAGTTGTTGCAGATCGGTGCGACGTTCACCGATGTCGGTATCAACCGCGCCGCAAACGAAGTCGTGTGTGAATTCATGCGTTCGAAGATTCATGAAGTCGTGAAGGATCCCGAAACGGCCGAGACGCTGAGTCCGCGGGGTCACGCCTACGGCACCAAGCGGCCGTGCATGGACACGAATTACTTCGAGGTGTTCAACATGCCGCACGTGCGACTGGTCGATATCCGCAAGAAACCGATCACATCGATCACGGAGATCGGCATCGATTTCGCAGGCGAGTCGAAGGAATTCGACGCGATCGTCTACGCGACGGGTTTCGATGCCATGACCGGCGCGATCGTGAACGTCGACATCGCCGGTAAGAACGGTGTCACCCTGAAAAAGAAGTGGGAGAGCGGACCGCTCACGTACCTCGGTCTCACCACCGTCGGCTTCCCGAACTTCTACATGATCACCGGCCCGGGCAGCCCGTCCGTGCTGTCGAACATGATGGTGTCAATCGAACAGCACGTTGAGTGGATTCGCGACGCGCTCGTCGACATGCGCGCCAAGGGTTTCGACACGATCGAACCAACGCCCGAAGCAGAGGAAGATTGGCGCGTGCACTGCACCGACTGTGCCGACATCACGCTCTTCCAGGACACGAACTCGTGGTACATGGGCGCCAACGTTCCCGGTAAGCCGCGCGTTCTCTTTCCCTACATCGGCGGTGTCGGTCGCTATCGCCGCATCTGCACCGAGGCCCAGCAGCGCGGGTTCCTCGGCTTCGAACTACAGGGCAACGGCAAGCGTCAACTGAATCCCGGCCCTGTACGCCTGATGCAGCCCGACGTCGAGATGATGCTCGACGTGATGGCAACGCTCGAACTACCGCCCATCGAGGCAATGTCGCCGGCCGAAGCACGCGGCTTCATGGACGCATCCGCAACGAT
>JBJTYJ010000294.1:0-5776 GCA_046082705.1 Actinomycetota bacterium
CTCGGGGGTTGGCGACCTCTGCTCCGCCGATACACTTCGCCCCACGAAGCGGGGTGGAGCAGCCCGGTAGCTCGTCGGGCTCATAACCCGAAGGTCGCAGGTTCAAATCCTGCCCCCGCCACCATCGTCAAGAGGCCCGGACCGCAAGGTCCGGGCCTCTTTTGTTCTCGAAAGACTTTGGGCGACTAGGGCTGTTCGCGCTCCATCGACATCGCCATGCCGGGCAGCGACACCCAGGGCTGGCGGTCGACGCACCACGCTTCCACGGTCGGGTTCACCGATGACTTGTCGTCGAGTACGCCGGCCTTCACGGCGATGATGCCGTTCGACTTCGCAAGCTCCGACACGATCGGTGATCCGCAGCCCGGGCAGAACTTGCGGCGCACGTAGACGTCGTCCTTGCGCTCGCCACGTTCTTCGAAGGTCTTCAGTTCTCCGTTCACTTTCAACTGCGACTCGTGGGCAACCAGGTTGACCGAAAAGGCCGACCCGCCCTGTCGCTGGCAACGGTCGCAATGGCACACCGCGGTGGCAATGATGTCGCCCGTCAACTCGAAAGTCACGGCCTCGCACAAACAACGTCCTGTGATCATGCGGTTAGGGTAGCCCACCGAACGGCGCATCATGAGCGCCGTGCCGTTCGGTGAACGCCTAGTTTGTGGGGCGGATTCACAAGGGGGAAAACATGTCGGACTTCGATTACGAAGATCTTGCGGGGATGCAACTCAGCGATGCCGAGCTGGCCGAACTCGTCGGCCAGGGCGGCGAGTGCATCTTCAACTGGACGACGAAAGAGGGCCATCCGGTTGGTGTGGTCGTTGCCTACATCTACAAGGACGGCACGTTCTGGACCACGTGCGCCGAGCGCCGCAAGCGCGTTCCGGCCTTGCGCAAGCGCCCGCAATCGGGCATCGTCATCAACAAGGATGGGCGCACGGCCAGCTACAAGGGCGACTCAAAGGTGCACCAGAACGGTGATCCGGGGTTCAACAAGCTGAAGACCTGGTTCTACGGCGCGCTGTCCGGCGCGGCAGCAAACCCGCAGGACAAGTACCGCCAGGCGTTCGCCAAGTTCCTTGATTCTCCGCACCGCGTGATCATCGAGACGCCGGTGAAGTTGATCGTGGGCTTCGACGTGATGAAGTTCCGTGAACAAACGAACCGCGCCATCGCCGCGGGTCTTGCCGATTAGTGATTCCCCGCGCGAGATTCGGTCGCACCGAACACCAATCCAGTCGCGTCATCTTCGGTGCTGCGGCTCTCGGGGCGATGAACCCCGAAAGAGTTGCTGCGACGCTCGAGCTCTTGGATCGCCACGGCGTGAACCACTTCGACGTCGCTGCCATGTACGGCAACGGTCGCGCCGAGGCAAACCTGGCATCGTGGTTGATGGGCAACCGCAGTCGGGTGTTTCTGGCAACGAAAACGGGGCAGCGGTCGGGTGATGCGGCGCGCCACGAGTTGGAGTCGTCACTCGAGCGGATGGGCGTCGACTCGGTTGACCTGATCCAACTGCACAATTTGGTCGAACCCGACGAATGGGAGACCGCGCATGCCAAGGGTGGTGCCGCAGATGCGATGTTTGCCGCGCGGGACGAAGGGCTGGTGCGTTTCGTGGGCGTTACGGGTCACGGTCGCCGGATTCCCGGCGTACATCTGCACAGCCTTGCGGCGCGTGACTACGACACGGTGTTGTTCCCCTACAACCACACGATGATGTCGTGGGCTGACTATCGGGAAGACGTCGAGTCGTTGTTGTCGTTGTGTGCCGAACGCGACGTCGCAGTGCAGACAATCAAGGCGATTGCCCGTGGTCGGTGGGGCGACACCGATGCGAAGAAGTTCAGTTGGTACGAACCGATCTCTGACCCTGATGCAATCGCTCGGGCAGTGAGGTTCGTCTTGTCTCGCGATCGGTTGTTCTTGAACTCGACCAGCGACGCACGGCTGTTGCCATTGGTTCTTGCGGCTGCCGAAGGTGACCTCAGCCCACCGACGGATGACGAACTGGTGGCCGACGAGGCGACGCATGGCATCACCCCGTTGTTCGACGGAGGGGCGCTCGAGCGCATCTGACCGATAGTTTCGGGATGCAATGCGACTGAACAAACGTCTCGAGCGTGCACTGCTGGGTGGCCCGCGTTCGCGCGTCCGCGAGCTCGGCACCGTCTTTCGCGTGACCGGTGAAATGTTGCGAGGTTTCCGCCGCCTGCATCTGGCAGCGATGCGTCGCGGTGTCACCGGCAATAGTGACTTGGTGGTTCGAGATGAGGTGTTGCGTCACGTCGAACCAGGCCACCGCCTTGCTGATGTGGGCCTTGATGGCATCGCGGCCGATGCATTCAACGCCGTGCAGCATGCCGTTGGCATCGGAGGCGAAGACCTTGTCGAGTTCGTCGAAATTTCGCATGTCGAGCGCCCACGTGTAGGCGATGGCAAGGTCGATGATGGCTTCCTTGTCGGGTGACATGTTCGTCTCCCGTTACTTGGTGTCGCTGAGGCCGATGCGGCCTGTTTCCTGCACGATTTGTGATCCGAGTTGCACGAAGCGGTGATTGCGGTCGCCGATGACTTCACCGGCACCGTCGACGACCATCACGTGGCCGTTCACGTACGACGATTCATCGGACGCTAGGAATAGTGCCGCATTGGCGATGTCTTCGACCCGGCCGCCGCGCCCCATCGGATTTGTCACACCGATCTTTTTCTTTGCTTCATCGAGATTGTCGGAACTGCCCGTGACCAGCCATGCCGTGAGGCCCGTCGTGGTGCCGCCGGGTGCAATTGCGTTCGTGCGAATGCCGTGCCGGCCGAGTTCGGTCGCAACCGATTGCGTGAGGCCGACGACGCCGTGTTTCGCCGCGGTGTAGACGTGCGGTCCGAGACCGGCACGCAAACCAGCCGTGCTGGTGGTGTTGATGATGGTTCCCGCTGAACCGTCGGTGTTGCGGCCCTGTGCGATCATCGCCCGCGCCGCGTGCTTGATGCCGTAGAAGACGCTGCTCAGCAAAACGTCGATCGAGCGTTGCCATTCGCCGCCGGGAATCTCGGCCACCGGGCCGACCGCACCGAGAATGCCCGCGTTGTTGAACATGCAGTCGATGCGCCCGAAATGCGACACGGCTGCAGCAACCAATGCCTCGACGTCGGATTCCTTTCCGACGTCGCAGCGTACGAAGATGGCATTCGCTCCGTGTGCCGCGGCGCGCTTCTTGCCGGCCTCTTCCTGGATGTCGGCAACGACACACTTTGCGCCCTCTTCAATGAAGCGCTCGACGGTGCCCGCACCGATTCCCGACGCGCCACCAGTGATCACGGCGACTTTGTCTATCAATCGTAGGTTTTTCAAACGTTCCCCCATGGCGGATTACGTTAGGTGACATGTCCTCCAAGCCCAGCGTCAGCGTTCCCGCAGGTGACCCGCCTGCCGATCTCGTCATTGAAGACCTCGTGGTCGGCACCGGCGACGAAGCCGTGAAGGGCAAGAACGTCGACGTGCACTACGTCGGCGTGGCGTGGAGCAACGGCAAGCAGTTCGATGCCTCATGGGACCGTCGCGAGTCGTTCGAGTTCCGCCTTGGCGCCGGCCAGGTCATCGCGGGATGGGACCAGGGAGTCGCGGGCATGAAGGTCGGTGGCCGTCGACAGCTGACGATTCCACCGCACATGGGTTACGGCAGCCGCGGCGCGGGCGGTGTCATCAAGGGCGGCGAGACCCTCATTTTCGTCGTCGACCTGCTGCAGGTGTTCTGACCCCCGGGGCGGTCCGCCATCGCGTGGGCTACGCCGAAGCCCTAACGTGGGGCCATGACAGCAACCGATCCAGCACTTCGTAGGTCGCCGGGCATTTCGTACCAGGAACTCCTCGACACCGACACGCATCCGGTTCCCGAAGTTCTCCGTCTTGAATCGAGCCCATACCTCGGCTCGGCCGACGTGTCGTCGAATCGCTTCTACAAGCGCGAGTGGCACGAACTCGAAAAAGAGCGCCTGTGGAGCCGCACGTGGCAGTTCGCGTGCCGCGAAGAGCACATCCAACAGCCGGGCGACTACATCGTCTACGACATCTGCAACAAGTCGTACATCGTCATGCGCACCAGCACGGGTCACGTGAAGGCGTACGTCAACGCGTGTCTGCACCGCGGTCGTCAGCTGAAGCACTTCGACGGTCGCTGCAGCGAACTACGTTGTGCATTTCACGGCTTTACCTGGACGAACGAAGGCAACCTGAAGGAAATCCCCGCAGGATGGGACTTCGAGCACGTCAACCCCGCCGAGTTCAACCTTCCCGAAGTCAAGGTCGGCACGTGGGCCGGTTTCGTGTTCATCAACCCCGACCCGAAGGCCGAATCACTCGAGGCATTCCTCGGCGACTTCATCAACCAGTTCGAGCGCTGGGACCTCGGCAATCGTTACGTTGCGGCGCACGTCGCCAAGAAACTGAAGTGCAACTGGAAGATCGCCCAGGAAGCATTCAGCGAGGCGTACCACGTGAATGCCACGCACCCGCAGATCATGCACTACCTCGGCGACACCAACAGCCAGGTCGATGTGTGGGAGAACTTCGCACGCGTCATCACGCCGGGTGGAACGCCGAGCCCATTGCTGAAGTACTCGATCCACGAGATCGACATCATGCGCGCGATGCTCGACACCCGCGTCGACGAGGAAGTGCCGGTGCAGATTCCCGAGGGCAAGACCGCCCGCGAAGTCGGTGCAGCCGCTGCGCGTGAGCGTTGGCGTCCACTTGCCGGTGACATGGTCGACACGTGGTCGGATGCCGAGTACCTCGACGCCATCGACTACACGGTGTTCCCGAACTTCCACCCGTGGGGCGCGTTCAACCGCATCGTCTACCGATTCCGCCCGCTCGGCGACAACCACAAGGAATCGCTGATGGAGTGTTTCTTCCTCTCGCCGTTTCAGGGCGAGCGTCCCGCACCGGCACCGATGCAGACGCTCGACTTCGACGAGCCGTGGTCAAGTGCGGAAATCCTTGCCAGCCTCGGCAAGGTGTTCGACCAGGACGTCTACAACATGGAGCGCGTGCAGATCGGCTGCGAGACCTCGGTGAAGCCGGGTGTCACGCTGGCCAACTACCAGGAGTCGAAGATCCGTTGGTTCCACATGCTTCTTGATCAGTGGCTGGGGGTCTGACCATGTGGGGAATCGTTCATCCGATCGACCGCAAGCTCTACGAGCGCGACGCCAACGGCAACATCAAGGTCAGCAAAGACGGTGTCTGGGGAATTTTCTCCATCGACGGTCGCCATCTCGAGGGTGAAATGTACGAGTGCGATCCGCAACTGTGCGGTTGGGTCGGTGGCCCGAAGTACACCAACGCCCGTCTCGACAAATCAGCCGACCGCACCGCCTAGATCAGAACGAGTCGAGCAGCGAGATCAAGTTGAGGTCGCGAATGGCGGCGCTTGAGCGGCTGACCATTGCGCTCATGAAGGCCTTGCCGCGTTCGTTCGACGGATCGAGCGTGCCGGCGATGACGGCGACGTACACCCAGAGGTACAGCACCGCGCGCTTTTAATCGTCCCACGCCTGTTCGGTGGTGTAGCCCTTCACACCGTTTGCCTCGAGAGTGCTGCGCCACAGTTCCACGAGGCGCTGTTCGTGAGCGCGACACTCCTTCACATCCATGTTGTGGCTCAGCAGATAGGCGACGTCTTGGATGCCCTTGCAGCGCAGCGCACCCTGGAAGTCAATGGCCGCGAGAGCCGAGTGCTCGGCCTTGGTGCCGAACATGAGGTTGTCCATGCGGAAG
>JBJTYJ010000295.1:0-7370 GCA_046082705.1 Actinomycetota bacterium
GGCACGTCCGATTCGAGGTACGGACCGGTCTTCGATCCGTCGAAGACGTAGTCGGTGCTGACGTAGAGAACGCGGGCGCCGAAACGTTCGGCGGCTGCAACGAGATTGCGGGTTCCCCCACCGTTCACCGCCTCGGCGCGATCGGGGTCGGCCTCACAGGCATCGACTGCAGTCCATGCCGCACAATGGAGAATCCAGTCGGGGCGCTCGGCATCGAACAGCGCCGTCACGGCCGCGGTGTCGCAAATGTCGAGCGTTTGGTGGGTCGTACCCACAACTTCGTGACCCGCACGCGAGAACACGTCGACCAATTCGGTTCCCAGTTGACCGGCCGCACCGGTGACGAGAACCTTCACTTCTTGCCCTTGAGCGGCTCCCACCACCAGCGGTTGTCGCGGTACCACTGCACGGTCTCGACCAGAGCCTCGTCGAGGGTGCGCTTCTTCTTCCAGCCGAGGGCGGTGATCTTGTCGATGTTGACCGAGTAGCGGCGGTCGTGGCCCTTGCGGTCTTCGACGTACTGCACCATTTCCTCGCCAACACCGAAGACGCCGAGCAGCTTGTCGACCAACACGCGGTTCGGCGTTTCGTTACCCGCGCCGATGTTGTAAATCTCGCCGACGGTTCCCTTCGTCAACACGAGGTGTACACCCGAGCAGTGATCGTCGACGAACAACCAGTCGCGTTCGTTCAGGCCGTCGCCGTAGAGCGGAATCTTCTTGCCGTCGATGAGGTTCGTCGTGAAGAGCGGAATCGCCTTCTCCGGATACTGGTACGGACCGAAGTTGTTGGTGCAGCGGGTCACGAGTACCGGCGTTCCGTGCGTGTGGTGGTACGCGAGGGCGATGAGATCGGACCCGGCCTTCGAAGCCGAATAGGGCGAGCGCGGTTCGAGAGGGTCGGTTTCGAGAGACGATCCCACCTCGACTGACCCGTAGACCTCGTCGGTGCCGATGTGCAGTACGCGACCCATGTCGAGTTTCCGGGCGGTGTCGATGACGACGTTGGTGCCGAAGAAGGTGGTGAGGATGAAATCCTCGGATCCGTCGATCGAACGGTCGACGTGGCTTTCGGCGGCGAAGTGAACGACGGCGTCATGGCCCTTCATCGACTCGGCAACCGCTGCGGGATCACAGATATTGCCCTTCACGAAGTTGAAGCGTGGGTTGTCATCGACGTCTTTCAGCGTGGAGAGGTTTCCTGCGTAGGTGAGGGAGTCGAAGACCGTCACCTCGTCATCGGTGTTCTCGAGGACGTAACGGACGTAGTTGGAGCCGATGAACCCCGCTGCACCGGTGACAAACTGCTTCATGAGGGGTACTCCGTCTCGTTGGATTCGTTCAGATGGTTGGATTCGTTCAGGGGCGAAGGTTGAAGTGAGGTTGCCACTGGGCCGAGATGTCGCGGCGCATCGGGTTGTTCTGGTCGCGGTTCGACAACAGCGGTTCCTTCACTCCCCAGTCGGCGCCGACCTGCGGGTCGTTCCACGCGACACCCAATTCATCGGAAGGGTTGTAGTACCCATCGACGAGGTAGGTGATGGTCATCTTGGTGAGTGCGGCAAAGCCGTGGGCGACTCCCGGTGGGATGAACACTCCGCGGTGGTCGTGCGAACCGTCATCGCGCGCACCAAGGTCGATGACCTGGGTCGCACCGTCGGTCGGTGAACCCTGACGAAGGTCGTGCAGCACCACGCGGCACTTGCCGAAGGGCACATACCAGTAGTCGGCCTGGTGCAGGTGGTAGTGAAGACCGACAAGGCAACCCGCCTGGCGGTCGCCACGGTTCGCCTGGATCATTTCACGGCCCTGCGGGAACCACTCGCGACGGTAGGTCTCGATGAAGAAGCCGCGCTCGTCGCCGTGCATCGCAGGCTCGACGACGTGCACGCCCTTGATGACATCGGACGGGGTGATGACTGCCATGTGTTCCTCTTGAAATTGTGGGGGGACTATTCGACTTCCACGGTGCTGTCGTCACCGAGCATCAGTCGCAGGGCCGACGGGCGCTGTGCCGAACGCTTGACCGTGACGTTGCGGCCGACGAGCGAGTCGGACATGCGGTTGATGTCGCTGATCGAACTGCCGTCGAGGAGCACCGAGTGTTCGATTTCCGACCCCGCAACGGTGCAGTTGTTGCCGACCGAGGTGTACGGGCCAATGTAGCTGTTGCGCACGACGCTGCCCGAGCCGATGACGACAGGGCCACGGATTCGCGAATTCTCGATCTTGGCCCCGGCCTCGATGACCACCCGGCCTTCGATCTGCGACGCGGTGTCGACGCTGCCGTCGTTGTGCGGCTCGAGAACCTCGAGGACGAGGCGGTTGCATTCGAGCAGCGGGTCCTTCTTGCCGGTGTCGATCCACCACCCGCGCAGAACCTCGTGACGCACACGGTGCTTGTTGTCGACCAACCATTGAATAGCGTCGGTGATTTCCAATTCGCCACGTGCCGACGGCTTGATCGACCGGACGGCCGTGTTCACGGTCTTGTCGAAGAGATAGACGCCAACAAGGGCGAGGTTCGACGGAGGATCCTTGGGCTTTTCGACGAGCCGGACGACCTCGCCCTGCGCATCGACTTCGGCCACACCGAACGAGCGCGGATCGTCGACTTCGCACAAGAGGATCTGGGCGCTCGGTGCTGCGGGTCCACCGGCGGCGCGGGCCGACTCGAAACGCTTCACAAAATCGGTGAGGCCCTGCTGGAGCATGTTGTCGCCGAGGTACATGACGAAGTCGTCGTCACCGAGGAAGTCCTGGGCGATGAGCACACAGTGGGCCAGGCCGAGCGGTGCATCCTGCGGGATGTAGGTCACCTTGACCCCGAAACGAGAGCCATCCCCCACGGCAGCGCGGATCTCGTCGCCCGTGTCGCCGATGATGATGCCGATCTCGCGGATACCCGCGTTGGCCATTGCCTCGATGCCATAGAAAAGGATCGGCTTGTTGGCGATGGGCACCAGCTGCTTGGCACTGGTGTGAGTGATCGGACGGAGTCGCGTGCCCGCGCCACCCGAGAGAATGAGGCCCTTCATCGCCCCACAGCCTAGGCGACCTACCATCGGAACATGCCCCAGCCGCATGGCCTCCCCCGCTTCCTGCACCCGTTTGCCAAGCCCACGAGGGAGCGTTTCATCACGGTTGCGCGGGGTGAAGGTTCGCGCATCTTTGACGTCGACGGCAACGAGTACATCGACGGCATGGCAAGCCTCTGGTACTGCGCCATTGGCCACGGTCGGCGCGAGATGGCCGACGCGATCGCGCAGCAAGTCGGAACCATTGAGGCGTACTCGGCGTTCGACCCGTTCACCACGCGCGTCGCCGACGAACTCTGCGAACGTATCGCCGATTTGTCGCCCATCGAACGAGCGCGCGTATTTCTCTGCAACAGCGGATCAGAGGCCGTGGACTCGGCGATGAAGTTGGCGCGTCTCGCACACGTCCAGGCGGGGCGTTCGGAACGCACGCTCATCATTTCGCGTGGACGCGGCTACCACGGCACCAACTACGGCGGAACGAGCGCACAGGGAATTCCACCCAACCGCGCCGGCTACGGACCATTGGTTGGCGATGTCCTGCACGTCGAGCCCGACGACATCGAAGGACTTGCGAAAGTGATGTCGGAAAATTCCGAACGACTCGCTGCCGTCATCAGCGAACCGGTGCAGGGTGCCGGTGGTGTGTTCCCGCCGACCGACGGCTATCTCCACCAACTGCGTCGTCTGTGCGACCAGCACGGGGCGTATCTGATCTTCGACGAAGTGATCACCGGGTTCGGTCGTCTTGGCACGTGGTTCGGCGCACAGCACTTCGGCGTAACGCCGGATCTTTTGGCGTTTGCGAAGGCCGTGACCTCTGGATACCAGCCACTCGGTGGTGTCATCCTTTCCCGCGCCGTGTGCGACCCCATCGAAGCCGACCCCGGTTTCCTCCTGCGCCACGGATACACATACTCGGGCCATGCCACGGCGTGTGCGGCCGCGTTGACGAACCTCGACATCATCGAACGCGAGGGTCTGCTCGAACGCGCGGTGCACATCGGTCGCCGCCTCGAATCGGGTCTTGGCGCCCTTGCCGACGACGGCATGATCGACCATGCCCGCGGTCGCGTGGCGGTGTGGGCGGCGGCCCACAAGACGGGAATCGACCCGTTTGTTGTTCGTGACCGCATGCTGGCGGCCGGGGCGATCACCCGCGCACTGAACACCGACACGAACTCCTTCTGTCCGCCGCTCGTCATCACCGACCCCGAACTCGACCGGCTGATCGACATCTTTGCCACGACGACTGCCGCGGTGATTGCGGAGGCAGGCAAGTGAGCAGATCACGCATCCTCATCACGGGCGGCGCAAGCGGCATCGGAGCCGCCATTGCCCGACACTGGTCGAACCTCGGCCACGACATCACCATCACCGACGTGAACGACGTTGACGGTCGTGTACTCGCCGCCGAACTCGGCTGCACCTATGTCCATCTCGACGTTCGTGACGACACCGAATGGCAAAAATTCGCCGCAGTCAACGACGCCTTCGACGTCGCCTTCCTGAATGCGGGCGTCGCGACCGGGGACCTCATCTTCGGCAACCCCGATACGTCACCCTTCACCGCGTTCGATCTCGCCGCCTACCGCCGCACTCTCGGCGTCAACGTCGACGGCGTCGTTTTCGGCGTCGCACACCTCGCACCCGCAATGGTCGCTCGTGGTTCCGGCGACATCGTCGTCACGGCGTCGATGGCGAGCATCTACCCCATCCCCCCGGACCCCATCTACGGTCTCTCCAAGCACGCCGTCAGCGGTTTCGTGAAGTCCCTTGCTCCTGCACTCCACGAACGCGGCGTGTGCCTCTCGGCCATCTGTCCGTTCTTCGTCGCCACCCCGCTCGTGCCAAAAGAACAACAGGCACAGATCCGCGAGACCGGCTTCGAGGTTCTCACGGTCGACCGCGTTGTCGAGGCTGCGCAAATGGCAATCGCCGAGCCCACACCCGGTGCACACTGGGTCGTGTTTCCCGGCCAACCCATCAATCGCCTGCCCGAGCCGACGCTCGGCTGACCCTCAGCGCAGCCGCGCGATGAGGCTGCTGGTGTCCCAGCGACGGCCGCCCATCGCCTCGACCTCGGCGTAGAAGCCGTCGACGAGTTCGGTGAGGGGCAAGCGTGCCCCGTTGCGGCGCGCTTCATCGAGGCAGAAGCCGAGATCCTTGCGCATCCATTCGACGGCGAACCCGAAGTCGAATTCGTTGCGCGCCATGGTGGAGGAACGGTTCACCATCTGCCACGAGCCGGCCGCACCCTGGGAAATCACAGCGATCAGTTGTTCGACGTCGAGCCCCGCGCGCTGCGCAAAATTGACGCCCTCGGACAGGCCCTGCACGATGCCCGCGATGCAGATCTGGTTCACCATCTTCGCGAGCTGACCGCTGCCTGCTCCACCAAGGCGTTCGCAGGCCCGTGCATACGACATGACAACGTCGCGCGCGCGACCGTAGACAGCTTCGTCGTCGGCGCCGCACATCACCGTCAGCACACCATTCTCTGCGCCGGCTTGCCCGCCCGACACCGGAGCATCAATGAAGCCCACACTTGCAGCGGATGCCGCAACCGCGAGTTCCCTCGCCAGGGTGGCCGATGTCGTGGTGTGGTCGACGAGAATTCCGCCCTTGGTCAATCCGGCCAACACACCGTCCGGGCCGTTCACAACACTGCGCACGTCGTCGTCGTTGCCGACGCACACCATCACCATGTCGCTGACTGCAGCCACCTCACGTGGCGTCGGTAGCGCCCGCCCTTCGTGCTGTGTCGCCCACTTTCCTGCCTTGTCGGCCGACCTATTGAACACGCTCACGTCGTGGCCGGCCTTCACCAAGTGCCCCGCCATCGGATAACCCATCACTCCGAGACCAACGAATCCCACACGCGTCATTCCTGCAGTCTGTCAGACGACCCTCAATGCACACATTGACCCGACACAGGAAAAACAAGACGCATCAAAAACAAGGAGTCTAAAGTGACGATCAATGAAACAACGCGGTTCGAGATGCACCTCGGGCTCAGGAACATGCTGGGCGACGACGTGGCCGGCGCCCTGATGGAGCACCTTCCGCCGAGCGGGTGGGCCGACGTCGCCCGGGTGCGCGACATCGAGCAACTGCGCGACTCCTTCGACCTGAGGTTCTCGAATCTGGAGACGAAGACGGAGGAGAACTTCAAGCGCGTCGATGCGCGGCTCAATGCCATCGTGACGGGACTTTGGACCGCTGGCACCGTGTTCGCCGGGGCGTTCATCGGTCTCTTCACTTTGATCGTCACGAAGCTCTGATGATTTTCGGCCCCGCGGTTCAGATCGCCTACGTGGTTGATGACCCGCACGAGGCCGCACACGCATGGGCGCGGAACTTTGCTGCCGGTCCGTTTTTCTTGAATCGCCACATCCCCGTCACCGACGTGGTCCACCGCGGGCGGCCTTCGGCCTTCGACCACACGTCTGCCTACGGCTGGTGGGGGTCGATCATGGTCGAGCTGTTTTGCCAGCACAACGACGACATGACTGCCGTGCGCGAGCGATTCGCGGCGGGCGAAGGAGGCCTTCACCACATGGCGTGCATCGTTCCGAGCCTCGATGAGGCCCTCGATGCGGCAGCCCAAATGGGTCTTGATGTGGCGCAAAGTGCGAAGGCCGGTGCAACGACGTTTGTTTTCGTCGACGATGTGGCGCGCCACGGCCACTACTGGGAACTCTATGAATCAAGCCCCGGGCTGTTGGGCTTCTACGCCATGGTGCGTTCAGCCCACGAGAACTGGGACGGCAGCGACCCGGTGCGGGACATCACGCGACGGTGACGTTCAACCTTCGGGCGTGACGTAAGCCGCCGTGATGCCGCCGTCGATGATCAGGGATTGTCCGGTCATCCACGACGAATCATCCGAGGCAAGGAACAAAGCTCCTTTCGCGATGTCCTCGGGCGCACCGAAGCGTCCCATCGGAATGTGCACCAGCCGTCGTTCGCGTTTCGCATCGTCGGACAGAAACTTGGCCAACAAGGGCGTCATGACGGGCCCGGGACACAGCGCATTGGCACGGATGCCTTGGCGTGCGTAGATGACGGCAATCTCGCGCGTCATTGCAAGCACGGCCCCCTTCGAGGCGGTGTAAGCAACCTGAGGTGTGGCCGCGCCCATGTGCGCCACGAACGAGGCGACGTTGATGATCGAACCACGCCCCTGTGCCTGCATCACGGGAATTGCGGCGCGGCAACCGAGTAATACGCCCTTCACGTTGATGTCCATTGTTCGTTCGTAGGTCGCGAGTGGCGTCGACACGGGATCATCGTCATCGGACAACATGACCCCGGCGTTGTTGTACATGAC
>JBJTYJ010000296.1:0-18583 GCA_046082705.1 Actinomycetota bacterium
CGCAGGCGCGGGTAGTACGGATGGCGCAGCGGGTCGCCCGGCTTCAACTGCAACTGCAACCCCGGGGTCCGCGGCGCGGTGGGTCGCGTCGGTGGGCGCGAAGCAAACACGACGTCCTCACCAAACACGCGAACCGACAACGTGCGTCGCTTGCGTCCTTGGCTGGTCGGGCCACCACCGTGCAAGACCCCGGGATGGAACACGATCACGTCGCCCGGGGTGATCTCCCACGAACGAATGTCCCACCGCGAACGATCGCCTTCGATGTCGGGAAGACGCGGAAATCCTTCGCCGTAGAAAGGCAACGTCGGGTCCTCCCCCGCGCGAGGCGGGTCGAAGCCGTCGTACAAGGGGCCGTGATGCGATCCCGCGATGTATTCCAGACATTCGTGCTTGGGCACTGGGTCGATGGTGATCCACATCGATGCAATCTGCGTTCCGGCCACCGGCCAGTACGTGAGGTCTTGGTGCCAGGGCGTGCGCTTGCAGTTTCCCGCGTCCTTCACGAACACGTGGTCGAACAACAGCCACACACGGGGCGAACCGATCAACCGACCAAGGATGTCGGCGATCGGTGAGTCGTAGGTCAGACGTTGGAATTCGGGAGTCTGGTCCCAGTTGCGCACGGTGTCGACGAAGGCACCTTCTTCGCCGGCGAAGAACATCTGCTTGCGGCTCGAATTGTTCATGATGCGACCGATACCCATCTCGACCAACTGCAGCCACAGAGGATGAATCAACTGATCGAAGAACACGACGCCATCGGTCTGGAACTGCTGCACCACCTCGGGCGTGATCCGCGATTCCCAGTCGATTTCCTGCCCTTCCATACGCACCCCCTCACGCGAAATTACCGCGCTCACACGGCCCCGCTGACGCGGTTGGTAAAGGCGGCCGAGCGTGGCACACTTCTCCTTCTTGGTGGGCGTAGCTCAGCCTGGTTAGAGCGTCAGGTTGTGGCCCTGAAGGCCGGGGGTTCAAGTCCCCTCGCTCACCCCAAACGAGAACCCGATCGGCACTCCGCCGGTCGGGTTCTCTGCTATCGGGAGAAAACACTCGCGCCTTTCTTTCTTGGTTTTCGGCTCGCGTGTCGTATAGTTCTCGCGTCGCGCCTCTAGCTCAACGGCAGAGCAACGGACTCTTAATCCGCAGGTTCTGGGTTCGAATCCCAGGGGGCGCACTCTTGCCGTGTGACTACCGACGAACGACGACCGTCGTGCCGATGTAGTCCCATACGGCCTGCCGACGTGGCGTCACCCACAGCATGACGAGCGAGGCAAGAGTGACGACTCCGGTGACCGAGCCGACGACCCACTTGCCGACAACTTCGCGCATGACCATCTGTTTGATCGTTGCCGGAGCGCCCGTGTTGGCGTCGACGACCGTCATCCCGAGCATCTTCTTGGCGGGCGAGGTCGACTGCTTCCACAACACGATGCTCCAGATCAGCCATCCGATGAACAGCGTGACGACCATGAGAAGACCGTCGAGAAGGGCCGCACCGATACGCGACCCCACCGAAGCGAGTTGCGTTGGAGCGGTTGCCTGAACCGAAAACGGCGGAGACGGAGGAGGTGGCGGCAACTGCGTGGTCATCCCGCGAATGTAGTCGATGCGACTTCTACTTCGACGCGACGGCAACCTCGATGCCCTCCGGGACTTCAGGTGCCGTCGGCGCACCATCGAAGAGCGACTCGAGCCACGATGTCACTCCGTCACGTATGACGGGGAACGTCTCAACAACGGGACGTGACGGCGGTATGCATCCGTCTTCACCAAGCGACCTCATTTGCGGCTGCATCTCGAGGAGTCGCTCGAGTCCGGACGCGAGTGCCACTCCGATGATGCCGAGGCCGTTCCCGAAGGTGCAGAGATCATCAAAACCGTTGTGGCCGACACCTTCGATCGTCCACAAGACGGAGGGCTCTGCGGCAGCCGCGTACGCCTCCTCGGTTCGAGACGGTGGAACGATCGCGTCAACCGACCCGGCAAGAAAGAACGAAGGCTTGTTCGGCATGCCACCGTCACCTCCGGCTCCGAGCCGTCCGGACGCCATCGAGACGAATCCATCAATCCGATCATCGGTCGCGACGGCCAGTGCCGTACCGCCGCCAGCGGAGTGTCCGAGCGTCGCCACACGATCTGCGTCGACGTGACCCGCAAAGAGTGTGTCGTCCCCCACGAGATAGTCCAGCGATTCGAGAAGGTGCACCTGCGGGTCGTCTGTCTCGAACGTCCCCGACGAGAGGGCGGCAGCAAGATCGCGCGAGGGATGATCGGGGGAAATGACGATCATGCCCCGCGATGCGAGGTGTGCCGTCAAGAAGGTGCTCTGCGTTCGGAAGCCGCCGAAACCATGGCTGAAGAGGACCACCGGAAACTGCCCACCCGCCACTTCGGCGTCACGCGTCGCGGGGTAGGAATACGTCGACGGAGCGTCGCCCGTGAGCATCGAACGGATGATCGACGGTGCAAAGTCGCGCACGTCGTACTCCTCAGTGACTTCCGGACCGTCGACCGCGGGATACCACACCTCCGCCGGAATGAACTCGTTGATCATGACCGTTGTGACTCCGACGTCGTAGACGGTCTCAGGGGCGGCGTCACCCACCTCTTTTGGACCGGGGACCGTCCCACTTTGGCCGCACGCGGCGACAATCAACATGGACATCGACAGAAAAACGCTGCGCTTCACACCGTTGTCTTAGCCCCAACTCCAGAGCCGCACACAACCGTTCCCCCAATGATCTAACGTCAGTTCGTGGCTGGGCAGTTTTTCAAGGCTCGACGAGGGTTGGCCGTGCTGTTTGGCATCATCTTCGTCCTCTTCGCATTCGTCCTATCGGTCGCCTTGCCGACGTGGCTGTCGGTGGGTGCGGGCAACCCCGCAAGCAAGACCGTCGTAGCGTTGACGGAAGACAAAGAAGTTCGCGACGAAGCGGCGCGCTTTTTCATCGAGAAGCTGACCGAAGATGCCTCCGCTGAGGACTTGGCGAGGTTCGACGAATTGGAGTCGACCATCAGCACCAAGCTCGACGAATTGGTTGCAAACGATGAGTTCATGGCAAAGGTCGGTGATATCTCGGACGAGGTGTACGACTTCTTCGTAAACGGCGTCGACGAGACCCAGATTGTCGAAGCAAAGGCGGTGGTTGGCGACTTGGTCGATGCCTTGGTCGAAGTTGATCCTGAGTTTTCGAACTTACGGCAGGAAGTCGACGACTGGAAGGGCCTCGAACTCGAACCGATGAATGACGGTCCCGACCTGAAGTCAATCAAGGACGGCCTCAACTCTCTCTTCTGGGTCGCCTTGTTGTTGACGCTCGCAGCGGGTGCCCTTTACACACGCTGGTCGCGGTCGAAACGCGGTGCATTGTTGTTCCTAGGGATCACCGTGATCATCCTCGGCATCGTCGATCTCGTCGCTGCGGGGGCGGTGCGTTCAGCGGTTGTGTCGTCGGTCGACGACACGGATCGTTTCGCAAATGCCGTGGTGCCCGTTGTAGCCGACTCTCTTCTTTCGCCGTTCCGCACCGTCGGTACCGCATGGATCATTCTTGGTCTCGTCTCGACAATTTCGGGGGTCGTCATCGGACGTCGCACAAAGGCGGCATCAGGCGCCACGGACGCGAACGACTGAGAATCCGTCGTTCACTCGTTGGCGCGGCCAGTGACCTTCGGGCCACGGCACGCGTCGTTGCTGTCCTGGCTTCACCGTCCACGACCAGCGCGACGGGTCGGTGATCTCATCCATCTCGGTATCACTCAATCGCGCAAGTTCGTAGCCGACGTAGCTGTCGACGAAAAGTCCGCCCCCGATGTAGACACCGACATGACCATCCGGCTTGCCGACTGCGTCCCACCAGATGAACGCCGGCCGCGAGCCAAGGTCGGCAGGACGCAAGGGCAGACCGGTGCCCTCATCGCGGGCAAAGAGAAGTCTTCGCCAGCGCAACGCAGCGGCGAAGTTGCCGGCACTGTGGGGGCGTGACTGACCGACCACGCGGTTTTTCGTTTCGGGACGGAGAATATCCATCAACGCATTGGCGAATGACACACACTCCTGTTTGTTCTCTTTGCCAAAACGCACCCGTTGCAGATGTCGTGCGCAGGCGAGAATCCGCAGTTGCGTTTCACGGAGGAAGAAAGGTTCGTCGGGCAATTCAACGTTACGGACCGACGGACACGGACCGGCTTTTGCAAGCGTCGGGCGAGCGCCAACAGGCACAATTACCGCGGCCACAAACACGACGGACATTGTCGCCACGACTGTGCGCATGCGCAGCGTCAATCCCCGATTGATCCGTCCGGCATGGTTGCTCCCGAGAATATCGCAACAGCCGTCGCGCCTTCATCGAAAATTGCGCCTCGGAGAAACGCGAATGAAAAGTCGGCGCCGTCCAATTTCGCGCCCGTGAAGATCGCCTCTTCGAGGTTCGCTCCAACGAAACTTGCATACGTGAGATCCGCGTTGCTGAAGTCGGTGCGATATGCGTTCACTGCGATCGCATCGGCTCCGGAGAGGTTCGCACCGACGAACTTCGACCGCGACAGCCACGATCGGGCGAACTTCGTTCCCTCAAAATTTGCTCCCGACAGGTCAAGGCCAGAGAAGTCCTCGCGCGTGAGATCCAGCCCGGACAGGTCAGCCCCCGGGCCCGCGGTGAAACCTTCGAATTCCCTTTCAGCGCCACTCTCTGCAAGCGGGTCAGGAACGGTTGTGAACGGCACACGGGCCTTGCGTGTGGGTGGTCCACAACTGACGAGTGGACCCGCCGCCAGCACGGCCACAAGGGCACAGACAAGACCACGAGACACGAGGGGGGCAGACACGAGATTTCACCCTAGAACCTTTCAGTCGGCGAGACCAAGCAGTTCGCCTGCAGCGAGATCATCCGCGGCGGAAAAGGCACGGCGAACGAGTGAGTCCATCAGTGCGGCACCCCGCTCGTTGGCTTGGTCGAGTGAAAGGATGCTCGCTGCAAACGATGTGCAGTAGAAGAGCACGCCCTCCGTCAGTCCTTTCATGATTCGGCTGCGGTCGGCCCATTCGGCTGTAACACCTCCGCGACGCAGTCCATCGCAGTAGCGATCGATGAGTTCGTCTGTCATCGACCGACGGGTGTCGGTGGGCAAGTTCGTTCCAATGAAGTACACCAGATCGGTTGTGCTTGGTGCGCGCATCGCCAACTGCCAGTCGATCAGGGTCATCCCTCCACGATCGTCGAAGAACATGTTGTCGAGTCGGAAGTCTCCGTGAATGAGAGTCGTCGGCCATTCTTCGTAAGTGTGGATCCAATCGACGATGCGTGGGACGAAGGCTTCACACCACCGAAGAACCCTCTCGGGGAGGCTGTCGGCATAACGGGCGAGGAAAGTCGGCCAGCCAACGGGAAACAACTGCGCCACCATTCCCGTTGAGGGATCGTTGAGATCGGGCATCCACTCGAGCTTCGCGAGAATCGGATGGTTCATCCATTCCGCGTGAAGTGCGGCCGCGGCATCGATGGCGGCACGTGCTTGATCGGGTGTAGGTCCCTCCACTTGGTCGCCCGGAACTGCCGGCGACAGATCCTCGAGAACGAGCACGAACGGATCGGTTCCCGAATGGATGCAATGCGGGAGTCGCACGGAACGAACCTTCGGTGCGATCTCGGTGTAGAAGCGATGTTCCCGCTCCCATACGCGCATCATTCCGCCGATCATCTGTGCGCCGGGGTCCGAAGACGGCATCTTCACGATGAGCGATGCCGGCACGTCGCGCGCGACGAGCCTCACGCGGGCGAGTTGACCCATGAAGCCCACCCCGGCACCGATCACCTCGACGTCGACGTCGTCGACACGGCATCCGATGACCTCGCCCAGCCAATCGGCGGAAATGTCACCTACGTTGCGCGGTGCAACCCCCATCGCACTCACCCCCAAGACCCGACGGTAGTCCAGGTCGTGGGCTTCGTAGAGTGGGGGAAGTGACCGCGCTCGTCGTCTTCACCCATCCGAAGCCCGATCAGTTCGCCCTTGAACTGCTCGACACCACGGTCGACGGCCTTGTTGCGGCGGGCCACGAGGTGAACGTGATCGATCTCTATCGCGAGAACTTCGAGGCCGCGATGACACGTGACGAGTGGAGGGCCTACCCCACGCCGCGACCCGTTGTGGTTGACGAGCGGTATGCCGGCCTCGTGCGCGAAGCGAGCGTGATCGCGTTCGTGTTTCCCATGTGGTGGTCGGGTCCACCGTCGATGCTGAAGGGCTTTTTCGACCGGGTTCTGGCACCAGGCGTGGCCTTCGAACTCGCGGAGACGGGGCGGGTCAGCCCGGGCCTTCGTCACGTACGCGGACTAGCGGTCGTCACTGCCGCCGAACCACCGGGGCACTTCCCGCAGCGGTCGACCCGGCACCTGGCGCACGCATTCGGCAAGTCACTGCGGCGGGCCACGGGCTGGCGCACACGCACCCTCGTGTGTTGGGCGGGCCCCGGCGAGGCCGTGACGGACGACGACAAGCGGGCACGGTTCCTGCGCCGAACCGGCGAGCGACTGGCGAGGCTGAGATGACACGACGGGTTCTTACCGTCTTCGCACATCCCGACGAAGCGAGCTACTCGTCGGCACTTCGTGACCTCGTCGTGAGGGTTGCTGGTGAACGCGGGTCCGAAGTGCGGATACACGACCTCTACGCGAGTGGTTTCTCCCCCGTTCTCTCGGCCAACGAATGGACGCTGCGCGGTGCGGCGCCCGAGTCGAAACCACACCTTTCGCCGTACTTCGACGACGTCGCGTGGTGCGACACGCTCGTCTTCGTTTATCCGACCTGGTGGTCGGGCCAACCGGCGGTCCTGAAGGGTTGGATCGACAGGGTTCTCGCCACTGGCGTGGCGTGGAATCTCGAAGAGTCGAGCGGGCACGCGATGCCCGCGCTGCGCAACATCACGCGCATCGTCGCCATCACCACGCACGGTCGTTCACGAACGGTGAATCTGATCTGTGGCCGCGCCGGCCACGCGACGATCATGCGCAACGTACGACGACTCTGTTCGTGGCGGTGTCGTGCTCGGTGGGTGGCCCTCTACTCGCTCGATCGCTCGACCCGCTTCGAACGTGACCGCTTCATGCGGCGGGTGGAACGACTCCTCCGACGGATCGTGTGATCGGCCGGCTTTCGTCGGCGACGGAAACCCGGCGGAACCGCATGACCATCTCGAGATGGTGCGTGTGCGGGAACAGATCGAGCACGACGAGGTCATCGAGTTCGTAGCCCGCTTCGGCGAGAAGGCGCGCATCGCGCGCGCCGGCTGCAGCATCGCAACTGACGAGCACGACCATGGGTGCCTGCGTCGCCATGAGCGTGGCAACACCCGGCACCCCGAGGCCCGTGCGGGCGGGGTCCGCGATCACGAGACCGGCCGGTTGCGGCCTCCAATCCTCGAAGAGCGACTCGACGATCGTTGCGCGATGGCCGGCAAGGTTGCTGCGGGCGTCGGCCACGGCGAAGGGATTCGATTCCACGAGTGTGACGGGAACGTGAACCGGGACGATGGTCGCCGCGAACAGCCCCACTCCCCCGTAGGCATCGACCACCTGCCCTAACGTGCCGCTCAGCGCCTCGGGCCCGGCGATGCGCCGCACCGTATCGACCAACACCTCGGCGGCGAGTACGCCGGACTGGAAGAACGAACCCATCGACACGACGAGGTCGGTGTTGTGAACGGTCTCGACGAGACGCGCCTCGTGACCAACGACATCGACTCCTTCGAGTCCTTGTACGTCGGATTCGTCCCCGTGCACGACCGCACCGACGACGCCGGTGTTCGTGCTGCAACGAAGAGTCACCTCGACACCGCTTCCACGACGCGACGAGATCGACTTGATCGCGACCCGCAGCATCGGGTGCGCGACGAGACACTCGTCGACAGCGACAACCCGGTTGCTCGAGCGTTCGCGGAATCCGGGACGACCCTCAGCATCGAAAGCGAACCGGATGGTCGTGCGATAACCCGTGGCCGGAACGACCGCCCCACTTGCCGCACGCAACACGAATTCGTCGGAGACGGGAATTCGCGCGATGCGGGCCAGCGATTCGACCGCGATGCGCACCTTGGCTTCGTATTGTGCGTCGACCGACAGGTGTTGCCATCGGCATCCACCGCACCCGTGCGCCACGTGGGGGCAGGGCGGCACGACCCGGCTCGGCGACGCTTCGATCACGCGCGTCACCGATGCGCGCGCGTAGTCCTTGCGGGTGTCGGTGAGAGCAACCTCGACCCGTTCGCCCGGCAGCGCACCGTCGACGAAAATCACCTTTCCGCTCGACATACGACCGATTGCATCGCCGCCGGCGACGAGGGCGCCGGCCTCGAGTTCCATGCATCAACCTTACGTTTGGAGGTCCATCGGTAGAGTGGACCGCGTGACGCTTCCGATCCAGATCGCACCGTCGGTACTGCCCGCAGACTTCGCCGCACTCGGCAAGGCGGTGCGCGATCTGCAAGCAGCGGGCGTCGACCTCATCCAGTGGGACGTCATGGATGGTCAGTTCGTGCCGAATCTCACGTTCGGGCCCGATGTCATCGCCGCAGCACGCAGGCATTGCGACCTTCCGTTCGAGGCACACCTCATGGTGCTCACCCCCGACGTCATGGCGGCCGAGTACGTGAAAGCAGGGTGCTCGCGCCTCATCGTGCACGCCGAAGCCTGCACGCACCTCCACCGCACGCTCGACAACATCCGCTCACTCGGCGCCACCGCGGCGGTTGCTTTGAACCCCGCGACACCTGCGTCGGCAGTCGAGAACGTTCTCGACCTCATCGATCTCGTTCTCGTCATGACCGTCAACCCAGGGTTCGGCGGTCAGAAGTACATCGGCACCATGGAGTGCAAGATCCGCGAAGTGCGCAACATGATCACGGCAGCGGGCCTCGGCGACTCGATCAACGTCGAAGTCGACGGCGGCATCTCTGCTGCAACCGTTTCCGGCGCAGCCGCAGCGGGCGCCAATGTGCTCATCGCCGGAAGTGCGCTTTTCAAGCACCCGGGCGGACTCGCGGCCGCGGTGACGGAACTGCGCGAGCTGGGTACGGCCGCTTTCACCGCGTGATTCGTGGCGCCACTGGCCCGATGAATCGCTATCGCAACGAACGCCGAATCAACACGAGTGTCACGAGACCCAACAACACAAGACCCGCAGGAATGACGAGCGCGAGGATGATGCGGTCGGATTCGCCGGAGAGACCCGATAGCACTCCCGACTCGACCGACGTGCCGTCGACATTCAGCGTGCGGGCCACGTCGGCAAAGTTCGGGCACACGACCCCCGAGTTGTTGATGTCGGCGACTTCGTTGCCACCGAAGAGCGGCGCTTCCTCAGTCACGCGCGAAAAGATCCGGCCGGTCGTCGCGTCGAGGGCGGTGCCAACGAGGTACGAGTCCCCGACTTCGAGGAACTTCACGTCGCGGCCGTAGTAGATGCCGACTTCGGTGACCACCGTGCCGTCGACGTTGGGAACCTCGGTCGAGTAGCCGGCGAGGCTTCCTGACCGCAACCGAACGAGCTCGTACAGCGCCTGTGTCGCATCGAGCACCTTCACCTTGCCCACGAAGACGGCCCGCGACACGGGCGCCGGCGGACAACCAACCGGCACGGTGGTGGTTGCGGAGGGCACGGTGCTGACGGAAACGACCGAAGTCGGAACCGAAACGCCACCCTGTTCGTCGACGGGCTCATCGACCTGTTCGTTCGCAACCGTGGTCGTGACGTTCGGGTCGCTCGACGCATGCGCGTGCGATGCAAACGCAAGCACCACCGGCACAGCGAGAGCCACAACGGCACGACGAGCGCGCACGCCCGCTACCGGCCGCGGAAGACGGGGTCGCGCTTTTCGGTGAACGCCGCGATCGCCTCGGCAGTGTCTTTCGTGCCGAAGTTGACCGTTTGCGCCGCACCCTCGTCGTCGAGCGCCTCTTCCAGGGTCACGTTCATCGCATTGTTCAGCATTCGCTTCGTCTGGGCGATGGCAATCGGCGGCATGGCGGCAAGCTTCTTTGCCCAGCCGTCGACGAGTGCATCGAGTTCGACGTCGGGCACGACGCGGTTCACCAGGCCGATGCGCTCGGCCTCCGCTGCATTGATGATGTCGGCGAAGAGAGCCAGCTCTTTCGCGCGGTGCAAGCCGATTCGACGCGGCAACAACCAGGATCCGCCGAAGTCGATGCTGAGGCCGCGCTTCGCGAAGATCTCCGAGAACCGGGCGTTCTCGGAAGCGACGACGAGGTCACAGCCGAGCGCCATGTTCATCCCCGCACCAACGGCGACACCGCGAACCTTGGCGATGACGGGCTGAGGCAAACGGGCGAGCGCCATGGCGACGTCACCGACGTTGCGCATGCGCGCCAACTGGTGCTGTCTCGCCGCCGCATCATCGCCGGCCCACAGGTCGGCGCCCGAGCAGAAGTCTCCACCTGCGCCGGTGAGAACGACACAACGATCGTCGGGCGATGCGGCAACTTCACGGAACGTCGCAAGAAGTTCGCTCCACATCACGTTGTTCGCCGCGTTCTTTTTTGCGGGGCGATTGAGGGTGACGGTGACGACGCCGTCTGCCCGCTCGACGATGATTGTTTCGAACGCGTTGGTTGTCATGACCCGACGATACATAATGGCGCCGTGGGATTCGATGCGACGAGGAAGCGGGTCAAGCGCCGCACCGACATCGTCTTCGTCGCGGCCGCAATCACGGTTGCCTTCGCCCTCGTCGCTTGGGCCTTTCTCGGCTGACAAATGAGTGACATCTGGAGCGGCCTCTACGGACCCGTCGAGGTGCGCCGCGTTCAACCCTACGAAGCAACCAAGCCCTACCTTTGTCCGGGATGCAACCGCGAGATTCCGACGGGGTTGGGCCACTGTGTTACCGTGCCGGCCGATGCACCCGACCTGCGTCGCCACTGGCACCACGCGTGCTGGGATCGTCGCGACCGCAATACGTCTGCATAAAACGTCAGTAGGCGTTCTCGACGATGTCGATCGCCATCCCCACCACGAATGCCGCGTCGAACCGCAACCGTGACATCGGTACGCCGTTGTCACGGGCCCACCCGTATGCGGTGCGACGCACGGTTCGACACTTGTCAGGTGTCATCGCCTCGGCAGCGAAGCCGTAGTCGTTGTTGCGGCGGGTCTTGACTTCGCACACGGCGAACACGCCGCGACGTTCGGCGATGATGTCGATTTCTCCCCTGCCGTGGCGTACGTTGCGCGCCACGATGCGCCAGCCGTTGCGGACGTACCACGACGCGGCGAGGTTTTCGCCCCAAGCCCCCCGGGCGCTGCGAGCGGCGGCTAGATCTCGGGGCCCGGCAATTCCTCGACGTTCACGTCCTTGAACGACAGGATCTTGACCCGGGGAACGAATCGGCTCTTGCGGTACATGTCCCATACCCATGCGTCGGTCAACTCCACTTCGATGAGCGGACGGGGACCGTCGGCGGCGACGCGCGTGACGACCTCGTTCGCGAGGTAGAAACGGCGTTCGGATTCGACCGCGAAGCGGAACATGGACACGACGTCTTGGTATTCCTGGGCGAGCTGCAGTTCGCGCTCGGCCTCGAAATTCTCGAGGTCGTCGGTGTTCAACGGGGCCCCGACACGAGGCGATGGTTCATGCGAGTGTGTGCGCGGATCAGGATTCGCGCTTCTCGCGGATCTTCGCGGCCTTGCCGGTGCGCTCGCGCAGGAAGTAGAGCTTCGCGCGACGCACTTCGCCACGGTGCATCAATTCAACCTTGGCAACGGCGGGGCTGTGCTTGGGGAAGGTGCGCTCGACACCAACGCCGTAACTGAGTTTGCGAACCGTGTACGACTCGGCAACGCCCGACCCCTGGATCGCGATGATGTTGCCCTGAAAAACCTGGATGCGCTCTTTGCCGCTTTCGACGACGCGCACGTGAACCTTCACTTCGTCTCCTGCGCGAAGGTCGGGCAGGTCGCTGCGGAGGTACTGGTTGTCGACGAGGTCGGTGGTCTTCATGGGGCGATCCGTTACTGGTCGGGGGCGGGTGAGCCGCCCTGAGCGAACGATGAAGGATACGAGACGGGGGCGAACTCTTCCAACAGTCTCTTTTCGGCCGCCGACAGACCCCCGCGGGCCTCGATGAGGTCGGGTCGCACCCGAATCGTGCGGTGCAAGGCCTGGGCGAGGCGCCAGCGGGCCACCAACGCGTGGTCGCCTCCGCGCAAAACGTCGGGCACCGACCAGCCGCGAAAGTCGGCCGGGCGCGTGTACTGGGGTTCTTCGAGGAGGCCGCTGGCACCAAAGCTTTCGGTGAGCGGGGACTCGGCGTTGCCCATTGCGCCCGGAACCAGCCGCACGACGGCCTCGATGATGAGGCACGCCGCCACTTCCCCACCCGAAAGCACGACGTCACCCACCGATACTTCTGCATCGACGAGATGTTCGCGCACGCGCTGGTCGACGCCTTCATAGCGGCCGCACAGGATGCTGAAGCCCGGCAGGTCGGCGAGTCGCCGCGCCATCGCCTGGTCGAAACGGTCGCCTCCGGGGCCGACGAGAACAAGTGGTCGCGGCGGCTGCACTGCTTCGACGGCATCAAAAACCGGCTCGGGCCGCATCAACATGCCCGCGCCGCCACCGAACACGGTGTCGTCGACCGAGCGATGGACGTCGCTCGTGTGATCACGCAGGTCATGTGCGCGCAGGTCGAGGAGACCCGATTCACGCGCCTTGCCGAGAAGGCTTTCGCCACAGAACGCGTCGACGATGCCGGGGAAGATACTGAAGACGTCGATACGCATCAGGTGTTGTCCTGCAGGTCGAGCAGTCCGTCGGGTGGCGTCACCGTGACAATGCCATCCTCGTGCGACACGACGAACGGAACCGGAATCAGCACGCCACGGTCGGTTTCGAGAATCGCGTGAGCAGGGTTGTCGATGACTGCCACGCACGTGCCGAACTCGGTGCCGTCGGACGCAACGACGCGCGAGCCGACCAGATCGTGCACCCACAGGGCGGCAGGGTCGTCGATCGGTTCGCCGTAGACGATTTCGTTCGTCAACTTCGCCGCCTCTTCGCGCACACCGACGCCTTCGAGCACGACGAGATAGCGGTCGTTCGAAGGTCTGATCGCCTCAATCGTGCGCCATGCCCCGCCGACGAAGACCCGCGTGCCGGCTCGCCGGCGCTCGGAACGATCGGAAACGAAGCTGAGATACATCTCGCCACGCACGCCATGGGTGCGACCCAGCCTGCCGATTTCGAGAAGACCGTCGGGCGGTTGAGTCATCGACACGCGTTGTTGGTCGACCGGGGCTATTCGTCGACGAAGTCGACGTCGACATCGACGCCGTCGCGGCTTGCCGCCGCACGCACCACGGTGCGAATGCTTTGCGCGGTGCGACCGCGGCGACCAATCACGCGACCGAGGTCGCCCGACCCGACACGCACTTCGAGGTACACCTTGTCATCACCCTCGCGATGGTCGACCGACACGGCATCGGGGTCGTCGACGATCGAACGCACAACGTGTTGCAGAACCGCCGTCGCCGTAGGTGCGGGAACCAGGTTGCCGCTGTCGCTCACTTGGCGCTCTTCGAAGCGGTGAACTGTGCCCACGCGCCCGAGATCTCGAGAAGCTTGCGCACACGCTCGGTGGGCTGTGCACCCTGCTGCAACCAGGCAACCGCCTTGTCGTTGTCGACCTTCAGGTGCGACGGTTCTTGACGCGGGTTGTACTGGCCGAGAATTTCGATGAAGCGACCGTCGCGCGAGCGGCGCTCGTCGGCAACGATGATGCGGTAATGCGGCTGCTTGGTCTTTCCGACACGGGTGAGACGCAACTTGACTGACATGAAAACTCCTGCAACTGGGTCGTCGAGGCTGGAGGCGGCCGCGACCGGACTGGGAAAGGCTATCGGAAGTCGCGAAAATCGGGGAAGGCCCCGGGGTTTTTCTGGCCGGGCAGACCGGGCTGGCCAGGCAGGCCCAAACCCGAGCGGTCACCGGCACCCATCTGCTTCATGGCCTTGGCCATCTTCACGGGGTTCATCTTGGGTGGTTTGCCCTTCTTGCCCGACTTCTTGCCCGCCATGCCACCCATCTGCTTCATCATGCGCTGCATCTCACCGAACTGTTTGACCAAACGGTTCACGTCGGGCACGGTGGTGCCACTTCCCTTTGCGATGCGCACGCGCCGCGAACCGTTGATGATCTCGGGACTGCGGCGTTCCTCGGGGGTCATCGACCTGATGATCGCCTCGGTCACCTTCACTTGGTCGTCGCCGATCTCGGCGTTCTTCAGTTCCTTGGGCATACCCGGGAGCATCCCCATGATGCTGGATATCGACCCCATCTTCTTGACCTGCTGCAACTGCTCGAGGAAGTCGTCGAGTGTGAACTCGCCCTCGAACAACTTCGCCGCAGTCGCCTCGGCTTCTTCCTTTTCGAAAACCTGTTCGGCCTGCTCGATGAGCGTGAGCGCGTCACCCATGCCAAGAATGCGTCCGGCCATGCGGTCGGGATGGAATTGCTCGAAGGCATCGATTTTCTCGCCCGTTGCCGCGAAGGCAATCGGCTTGCCGATGACCTCCTTCACCGACAATGCGGCACCGCCACGTGCGTCACCGTCGAGTTTGGAGAGGATCACGCCGTCGATCTCGAGCGTGGCATTGAACGCTTCGGCGGTGTTGACGGCGTCCTGGCCGGTCATCGCGTCGATGACGAGGAAGGTGTAGTGCGGCTCGACCGCGTCGCTGATGCGGCGGATTTCGTCCATCAGCTCGGCATCGATTGACAAACGACCGGCGGTGTCGACGATGAGAACGTCGCGACCGATGCGTCGCGCCTCGGCGAGGCCGCGCGTTGCGGTGGTCACCGGGTCGCCCGGGTCGGAGAACACGGGAACGTCTATTGCGCGACCGAGCGTGCGTAGCTGCTCGACGGCCGCCGGACGCTGCAGGTCGGCGCCGACAAGGAGGGGCTGGCGACCCTGCGACTTGAACCAGCGCGCCAACTTTGCCGCACTGGTGGTT
Organism: Actinomycetota bacterium; assembly: GCA_046082705.1. GTDB lineage: Bacteria > Actinomycetota > Acidimicrobiia > Acidimicrobiales > Ilumatobacteraceae > F1-20-MAGs119. The sequence goes on from JBJTYJ010000296.1 coordinate 15,040, forward strand.
TTGCCTGAACCCTGGAGGCCGGCCATGAGGACGACCGTCGGTGGTTTGCCGGCGTACGTGATCTTCAGCGTGTCGCCGCCAAGGATCGCCGTCAGTTCCTGGTTGACGATCTTGACGATCTGTTGGCCCGGGTCGAGAGCCTTGGAGAGTTCTGCGCCAACCGCCTGCTCGCGAATGCGGGCGACGACGTTTCGGGCGACGGTGACGTTGACGTCGGCATCGAGAAGTGCGGCACGAATTTCGGCAAGAACCTCGTCGACATCAGCCTCGGTGAGGCGACCGCGACCGCGGACCTTGCCGAGAATCGACTCGAATTTCGAACTGAGGTTGTCGAACATGACGCCCGTGAGGCTACCCAACGCTGACGCCGGTCACCTTTCCGTCGACGATCGCAAGATTGACGCGATTGGTCACGTAATCCAACGTCAATTGGAAGTCCTCACCATCACGCGAACTCACGCGTGTGATCCACCCGTTCGATTCGGCCACCTTCACGGCTTTGTCCTCGGTGAGGCCGACCAACGTGACCGCCTCTTCCTGGCTGAGGGCGGGCACGTCGACGACCGGCAACGTTTCACCCGACCCGGCCGCGCCTTCGGATCCCTCGGAGACACCGGACGAGCCCGAGCCGCTGCTCGTTCCACCACCGACCGCGGTGTCTGGAATCGGCGTTGCCTGTTGGATGAACTCATCCGTGATCGCAAGTGCGCTCATCGTGTAGCCGTCCTTCACGGTGTACTCGTACGACGGCACCAGCCACATCACGTTGTCGGCGTCGATGATCGGAGTCAGCGATTCCTTCACGCCCGTGATCACGACCGTCTGCACGACCGGCACAACCGAATCGGTTGTCGTTAACCGATTCGGTGCATCACCGGCGGGCGAGGGTGCGACCATCGCCGAGTCATCTGCGAATGCGGGCTCGGTGACGCCCTTGGCAACCGGGCCGTAGCCGTACCAACCCGAGTACTTCGGGTCGCCCAGACGCTCGACACCGGCAAGCGCTCCGACTCGCGGGAACTTCGGGCCCTTCTCGAAGGAGAGAAGATTGCCGCCGGCCCACGTGATCGCGCCTTCGTCGCCGAAACCGAACGTCCAGGACATCGGCGCGCGAACTTCGCCGACACGCGTCCACGCGGTGACCGACACCGACCACTCGTCGGCGTACACCTCGATGTCGTCGTCACGAACGTCGACTCCGGCGTCACTCATGATCGACTTGGCGCGGTCACGCGCCTCGTCTTTCGAGGGCAGGTTCTCGGGCTTCTTCATCTCCATCGGAACTTCGACGACTTCATCAGACGTCGCAGAGTCGGATGTTGCAGTGTCGGGTGCAACCGCGGGTTCGGAAGAACGCGACGACGTGACCCACGCGGCCGAGTAATACCAGTTGAGATACGGGTCGAACTCGGCGTCACCGAAGCTCACCGACGGAGCCGAGCCATCGATCGGGCCCGCAACGAATCCGCCACCTTCGTCCTTCTTGCGAGCGACCAGGTCGCCTTCGACACCCAGCGCCTTCACGATCGAGTTCATCTGCTTCTTCGACGGTGCGCCCTTCGACTTCCACGACTGGGCCTTGTCGTCGAGTGCCGGCAAGTCGCCTTCGACTTCGTACTCGACCTCGTACGGGGCAACGGCGGCCATCTTGTTGTTCGGCATCGCCGCGTCGGCGGTCGACTCGGCCGCACCGGCCATTCTCGACGACAACGTCGACTGGGCCACGGAGAAGACGATCGGTTCGGCGTCATCGCCCGATCCACCGCGCGTCACCGCGACGACAATCGCCACGGCTCCAACAGCAACTGCGCCCGCGGTGATCAACCGACCGATGCGCTTTGGCTTGCCAACAACAGCGCTCTCCTGGGGTTCGCTCGACATGATGAGTCCTTTCAATTCACGGGCCCGGCTGCTTGTCACCGGATCGAGGGATGTATCCGTCGGAACGGGATCGATGCGGGCGATTCGTTCAAAACTTTCGTCGTGCGTCATCGTTCCTCCTTCCGATCGCGTGTATCAACCGATGAATGTCCCTTACCATCCGAATTCTTTCCGGACCCCAGCAGGTCGGCGAGTTCACGCCGTGCCCTGTGCAGGCGGATGCTCACGGCATTCGGTGTGATGCCCAGAACCACGGCGATCTCTCCCGCGCCGAAACCTTCCCAAACGGACAACCTGAGAAGCTCCCTCTGCTCGTCATCAAGCCGTGCAAGTGCCGCCACCAGATCAGCGTCCGCCGAGTCACCGTTCACCGGTGGGGGTTCCGCTGCCACTCGATCCCTGAGGCGCGCGCGTCGCGTGGTCGACCGTCTCTGGTTCGCAAGGCACCGCCGCGCAGCCCCAAGACACCACGGCACGACCGCCTCGGACGGAACGTCATCGAGCCTGCGCCAGACGACCATGAAGGTGTCTGCCACGATGTCGTCGGTGTCGTCGCCGCCGCCACGGCGCCGCACGTAACGCTGAACCGGAACGTACGCAGCGTCGAACACTTCTTCGAAGCGTGCGCGACGATCAGCACCGACCGAGAGAGGGTCTCCCATAGTGGGTGAATGTCCGCCGCGGCCCCGAATCTTTCAGGGCTCCGTGGCGAAGAGTTCCTTCACGTACTCGTCGGGGTCGAATGACACGAGGTCGGCGATGGTTTCGCCGAGGCCCACGAGTTTCACGGGAATCCCGAGTTGCGTCTCGATCGCGAAGACGATGCCGCCCTTTGCCGAGCCGTCGAGCTTCGTCAACACCACTCCGGTGACGTTGGTCGCTTCGGCGAATTGAGCCGCCTGCGAGAGCCCGTTCTGGCCCGTCGTTGCATCGATGACAAGAAGAACCTCGGTGACGGTGCCGGCCTCTTTCTCTGCCACGCGGCGCACCTTCTTCAGTTCCTCCATGAGATTGGTTTTGTTCTGCAGTCGACCCGCGGTATCGGCAAGAACCAGGTCGCAGCCTCGCGATGCGGCACTTTGCACGGCGTCGAAGATGACCGCACTCGGGTCGCCCCCTTCGCTACCGCGCACGATCGAAACTTCCGCCCGACCTGCCCACGTTTCCAATTGCTCGCCGGCAGCGGCGCGGAACGTGTCGCCGGCGGCCAGCAGGATCTTGCGGCCGTTCGCCTTTTGGGCGAAGGCGACCTTGCCGATCGTCGTGGTCTTGCCGACGCCGTTCACGCCAACGAAGAGCCAGATGTTCGGCTGCTTCACCGACGCATCGAAGGTGAGATCGCGCGCGTTCGCGCTCAACTGCGCCGTCATGTCGGCCTGCAGTGCATCGACCAAAGCACGAGGGTCGGTAATTTGCTTGTCGTCTACCCGTGCTTTTAGTCCGGACAACAACGACGTCGTGACTGCCAAGCCGACGTCGGCACGCAACAGCGTTTCTTCGAGGTCGTCCCACGTGTCGGCGCCGATCTTTTCCTTGGCGCGCACGCCGGCGAACGCGCCCGTGAAGATGCCTGCAGCCTTGGCGAAGCGTCGCTTCGGCACAGCCGGTTCCGGCTCAACGACGTGAACCGGTTCGGGTTCGGGTGCCGGCTCGGCAATTTCGA
>JBJTYJ010000297.1:0-2123 GCA_046082705.1 Actinomycetota bacterium
TCACCGGAACCTCGACGGCCGACCTCGCCATCATTCTCATCGACGCCCGCCACGGTGTCGTCGAACAAACGCGTCGCCACAGCATCCTCACGTCGCTTCTCGGAGTGCCGCACCTCGTCGTGTGCGTAAACAAGATGGACCTCGTTGGCTACAGCGAGGAACGGTTCAACGAAATCCGCGATGACTTCGAGGACTTCGCCTCACGCTTGCAGTTGCGCGACGTCACCTTCCTTCCGATCAGCGCGCTGAAGGGCGACAACGTCGTCGAGCGTTCCGACGACCTCAAGTGGTTCGAGGGACCGACCCTTCTGCACCACCTCGAAAATGTCTACACCGCCAGTGACGACAACAAGATCGACGTGCGTTTCCCGGTTCAGTACGTCATTCGTCCGCGCACCGCCGAACACCACGACTACCGCGGCTACGCGGGCACGGTGGCCGGGGGCGTTCTGCGGGTTGGCGACGACATCGTCGTATTGCCCAGCGGTTTGTCGTTGAAGATCACCGGCATCGATTCGGCCGACGGGCCCCTCGACGAGGCCGTTCCCGGTTCGGCCGTCACCATTCTTCTTGCCGATGACCTCTCGGTCACCCGCGGCGACATGATCTGCCGACCGAACAACCGTCCCCGCGTGTTGCAGGACCACGACGCGATGGTGTGTTGGCTCGACTCGAACGCCCAGTTGAACCCGTCCAAGCTCTACACGCTGAAGCACACGACCCGCTCCACGCGTGCGAAGATCGGGGACGTGCGATACGTGCTCGACATATCCGACCTGCACCGCAAGACGCCCGAGGGGCCGCTGTCGATGAACGACATCGCCCGCGTCACGGTGCACACGGCCGAGCCGCTGCTGCGCGACGACTACGAGCACAACCGCGTCACCGGCTCGTTCATCCTCGTCGACGACTCCACGGGCGCGACCGCCGCGGCCGGAATGTTGCTGCCGCCCCGCGAGTGAGCGACATCCGCTGGCACCCCCAGTCCGTCGGTCGCGACGAACGGGCAAAGCGTGTTGGCCATGTCGGTGCAACCATCTGGATGACCGGACTATCGGGCTCGGGTAAGTCAACCATCGCCAACGAAGCCGCGCGGATGCTCTTCGACGCTGGTGCGAATGCATACGTGCTCGACGGCGACAACCTGCGCCACGGACTCAACGCCGACCTCGGGTTTTCCGATGACGACCGCGCCGAAAACGTGCGCAGGTTCGGAGAGGTTGCCCTCACCCTCGCTGACGCAGGACTCATTGTTCTTGCTCCGGTCATCAGTCCCTTCGCGGCAGGGCGCAACGCCGTGCGCCGACGTCACCACGATGTCGGAGTTCCTTTCGCCGAGGTATTCGTCGCGACGCCGGTGGGAGAGTGCGCCGAACGCGACCCGAAGGGTTTGTACGCGAAACAGCAGAAGGGTGAACTCACAGGTCTCACCGGGGTCGATGCGCCGTACGAGGCTCCCGAATCGCCGGAACTGCTCTTGGTAACGTCGAATCGCAGTGTGAACGACTGCGCCGCAGAATTGGTCTCGGCTCTGTCCCACCTGTGGAAGACCAACGTTTGATGTCCCGCAAGCCCTACGTCTACACCGAGCGCGCACTCTTCGTTGGGCACACCCTTGTTGCGCCGCGAGTGAAGGTTGCCTACATGCCGACCACCAAGTCGGCCTGCAGCTCGATCAAGATGATGCTTGCCCACGCGAACGACTCGTACCACCCCGAAAACGCCCGTTACCTCCACAGCCCGAACATCTCGATCCCGCAGGCCATCCACCAAATAGAGGTGAGCGGACTCACGCTTTTCCGTTACCTGCCCGCGAACGAGCAGGACGAAATCTGGGAGTCACCCGATTGGTGGCGTGTCGGCGCACTGCGTCACCCCTACGCCCGCACCTATTCGGCATTCGAGAACCGTATTCTCATGCAGGCACCCAGTGTGCTCTCCGACGAGGTGTGGCAGTTCTGCACCGACGATCGTGTCGACGGCAACATCGATATCGCGTCGACCTTCCGCCGATTCGTCCACACCCTGCGGGGTAAGCCCGAACTGTTCTTCGTCGACGATCACTTCACCGCACAATGGGGCTCGGTGCGCGACGACCACGTGCGCTACACGCACTTCTTCCG
>JBJTYJ010000298.1:0-4772 GCA_046082705.1 Actinomycetota bacterium
CGACCGGCAAGGACGTACCCACCGGCGAAGTTGGTGAGATCTGGCTGAGCGGTCCGCAGATCATGAAGGGCTACTGGAAGATGCCCGAAGCAACGGCCGAATCGATCGTCGAGGGTGGATGGTTCCGCAGCGGTGACGCGGGTTATCTCGACGCCGACGGATACCTCTACATCCACGACCGCGTGAAGGACATGATCGTGTCGGGTGGCGAAAACGTGTACCCGGCCGAAGTGGAGAACGTGTTGATGGCGCATCCCGCGATCGCCGACGTTGCCGTCATCGGTGTCCCGCACGAGAAGTGGGGCGAGACCGCGAAGGCAATCGTGGTGCGCAAGCCGGGTGTCGAGGCGACCGAGCAAGAGATCATCGACTTCAGCCGCGAGCGCCTCGCCAAGTTCAAGTGCCCGACGAGCGTCGACTGGGTCGATGCATTGCCGCGCAACCCCAGCGGCAAGGTGCTGAAGAAAGACCTGCGCGCGCCGTACTGGGCCGGTCGCACCCGCAACGTGAACTGACCTGCGTCGAACAATTCTCCGCCCAACGGGGGAAAGCGAACGTTTTGCGATTAGAACTCAAACATGACGTTCAACCTAAAGCGGACCGTTCTGGTCGGAATTCTGTTTGTTTCTGCTTCACTCGCCGCCTGCGGGGGTGACGATTCAAGTACGCCCACTGGCGCCTCCTCCGAAGAGGTGTCGTGTTCCGGTGGCACTGTCGTCGATGGTCGTCCCATCCAGATCGCTTCGACCGTGGCACCCATCACCAACATCGTCGCGAACATCGCGGCCGACACCGATGCAGTGATCAAAGGTCTCGTGCCCGAGGGAACCAACTCGCACACGTTCGAGCCACCGCCGAGCGCCGCCAAGACGCTGGAAGAAGCCGATGTGGTTTTCATCAACGGTCTCGTGCTGGAAGAGCCGACCAAGGATCTCGCACTTGCCAACCTGCGTGACGGGTCGACGATTTGTGAGCTTGGCACCGAGATCCTGCCCGAGAGCGAATGGATCTTCGACTTCTCCTTCCCGAAAGAAGGCGGCAAGCCCAACCCGCACCTGTGGACCAATCCTCCGATGGTGAAGGACTACGCACGCATCGTCGCCGACACGCTGTCGGCGCGCGACCCGGCGAATGCCGACACCTACGCATCGAATCTTGAGAAGTTCTCGGCGAAGGTCGATGAACTCGACGTTGCGGTTCGTGCGGCGAGCGAAACCCTCGATGTGGTCTCGCGCAAGCTCGTCACTTATCACGACGCTTATGCGTATTTTGCGAAGGAATACGACTGGACCGTCGTTGGTGCCATCCAGCCGTCGTCGTTCGAAGAGCCGACACCGAAGGAAATCGCTGATCTCATTACGCAGGTAAAGGAAGAAGGCGTGAAGGCCGTCTTCGGAAGCGAGGTGTTTCCGTCGCCGGTGCTCGAACAGATCGGCAAGGAAGCCGGTGTCAGCTATATCGACGTGTTGCGTGACGACGATCTGTTGGGCGAACCCGGCGACGCCGAGCACACGTGGATGGGCCTCATGCGATTCAACTACGTAACGATGGTCGAAGCCCTGGGCGGCGACGCTTCGGCGCTGGAAGCACTCGACGTCTCCGACGTCTCGACGGACAAGGCCAACTACCCACAGTGAACCTGAAACCCGCGCCCGACAACTTGTTGGTGTCGTGTCATCACCTTTCGTGCGCCTACGGCGACAACGTCGTCGTCAGTGACGTCACCTTCAACGTCGAACGTGGTGAATTCGTCGGCATCGTTGGTCCGTCCGGTTCGGGCAAGACAACGCTGCTGCGGGCGATTCTCGGAATGGTCAAGCCCGCACACGGCGAGGTCGGCACCGTGAAGGGCGTGCGCCTCGGTTACGTACCCCAGGTCGAGTCGGTCGACTGGAACTTTCCGGTGACGGTTCTCGAAGTGATGGTTATGACCCGCCCGCAGCGTCGCGTCCTTCCGCGCATCACGCTCGCCGAACGACGCGACGCGAACTACATGCTCGAACGTCTCGGCCTCGGTGGTTTGGGCAACCGCCACATTCGTGAGCTGTCGGGTGGACAACAGCAGCGTGTCTTCGTTGCGCGCGCCCTCTACCACAACCCCGACATTCTCATGCTCGACGAGCCGACGTCGGGTGTCGACGTGCGCACGCGTCACGAGGTGTTGCATCTTCTCGCCGACCTACACCAAGAGGGAATCTCGGTTCTGCTCACCACCCACGACCTCAACGGCCTCGCCGCCCACTTGCCGCGTCTCGTGTGCCTGAACCGGGAAATCATCGCCGATGGCAGCCCACGTGAGGTTCTCGTGCCCGACGTACTCGAACGTCTTTACGGCGCGCCGATGCACGTACTCGAACACGGTGGTATGCCGGTGGTCCTCGACCATGCCGAGGGTGCCGTCATCAAGCCCTTCCGCCCACGGGCGGTCTGAGGGTGCGGGCGGTTCTCGCGGCCGACCTGTTCGAGCCCTACGGTTTCGAGTTCTTCCGCAACGGCACGGTCGTCGCCGTGGCTGCAGGGGCGCTGTGTGGTCTGCTCGGCGTGTTCGTCGTATTGCGCGGCATGTCGTACATCGGCCACGGGCTGTCGCACGCGGTGTTCGGAGGCGCGGCGGCGTCCGCAGTCATGAACTTCAACTACTTCATCGGCGCCGGTTTGTGGGGCATCGTGTCGGGTGTTCTCATCGGCCGCATCTCACGCCGCCGAATTCTCGGCGCCGATGCCGCGATCGGAGTCGTCACCACCGCATCGTTCGCGGTCGGTCTCGCCCTGCTGAATCGCTACGGACAGGCCAAGCGCAGTATCGAGGCGGTGCTCTTTGGCAGCGTGCTCGGTGTGAAGACCGGTGACATCGTCGCCGTGGTGGTCGTCGGTTTGCTCGCGACGGGCGTGATCATCGTTGGCTACCGGCGCTTTCTCTTCTCAACGTTCGATCCCGAGGTCGCTTCGGTTTCCGGTGTCCGCGTATCGCTGATGGAGGCCGCTCTCATGGTGATGCTTTCTCTCACGATCCTCGTCACGATGCGTGTCATCGGAACGCTGCTCATCTCGGCGTTGCTCGTCATTCCTGCCGCAACGGCACGCATGTTGACCAACCGCTTTTCACGGATGTTGTGGTTGTCGCCCGTCATCGGTGCGAGCGGGGCGTTTCTTGGTATGAACCTCGCGTACCACACGAACACGTCGGCTTCGGCAATGATCATCATCGTGTGCGCGACTGCATTCAGCAGCGTGTACTTCGCATCGGGTTTGCGCGGCAAGCGACGCATCGCCGCACTAGGGCACCTGTAGCACCCACTCGACACCGGCGGGCGTGTCGCGCACCTCGACCTTTGCGCCTGCCAACGCATCGCGAATGATGTCGGACAGGTCGTACCGCTTCTCGGCACGCACGACCTTGCGAATTTCGAGAATCGCCTCGACGTAGGGCGCCACGGTGGCGTGCGGGTCGGCTAGACCCGACGACGCGGCCTCGCCCAACTTCAGGATCATTCCGCGGAAGGTGTCACGGGCGAAGTCTCCGTCGGTGCCGGTCACCGTGTCGGCCGACCATTGGCGAATGTCGGCTTCGAGGTCGAGGACCGCACGCGTGGCCGCGGACGAGTCGTGGGCCGCGAGCGCGGCATCGAATTCGGTCTTGCGCGCCTCGGCCGCACCACGCAGCGACGCGGGGGTGCCGGACTTTGTCTCGGTGGTTGCAGTCGCGGCGGGGGGCGCAGTCGTCGTGGGTGTGGTGACGGTTGATCCGTCGCGGGGGTTCTGGAGAAGACCCAGCGGAATCGTCTCGCCGGTTGCGAAGGTGCGTGACACGCCGTCGAGACGAAGAGTGACGACACCGTTGCCGACGACGCGCGAAGAACCCGCGTCGAAGTCGATGACGAGACCGGTGTGTTCATCGACGCCGAGAACGTATTCGTGGTCGTCGAGTTCCTTTTCCATCGCGACGAGTCGGCGCTCGCCGAGGTAACAAAAGCGCGTGTCGTGATGGCCACCCTCGGCGTTGTTGTAGTGGGGAATCACGACGCCCGGAATGCCGAGGTCGCCGAGCAGGTTCAAGCCTTCCAGCCAATAGGGCTCTTCGCCGCACTTGTAGATCTCGTACACCGGGACGGTGCGCGAACCAAGGGTGAGTGCGGCCGCCGATGCAAACGTGACGATGCCTCCGGTGCGGATCTTGGTGTGCAGAAGGTCGGGAATCGTCGTGCCCTTCCACTGTCGCAAAGCAAACGTGGGGGAGCCGGGCCCGGCGAACACGTAGTTCGCGTCGGTGAGCAGGTTGAGGCCGTGTTGCAGTGTCACGGGATCCGCTCCGTCGATGCGGCCGAGTCCTGCCGGGGTGATCGTGACGTTCACGCTGGTCTTGAAGTACTCGACGGCGCGCGTCGCAAGTTCGGGGGCGTTCTCTTGAAAGCCGTAGGGCGTGTCGAGAAGCACCGCCGTGGTGGACCCGAGGCGACCGACGAGTTCGCGGTGCACCTTGACCATCGTCGGGGCCGTTTCACCCGAGCCCATGATCGTGAGTATGCGTGGAAGTGAAGTCATGAGAACAGGCCACCTTGTGTTTCAGCGTGCAATTCTTGTGCGACGCGCAATGGATGTTGCGCATGCAGGTCGTGGTCGGCGCCGTGGTACCACGACACACCCCCGCGCCGCAGCAAGCGCACCGCACGCTCAACTGCCTCGCGTTTGTCGGCGGCCCATCCGCGAACGTTCCGGTCGTCGTTGGCAACGGCAGGCATGAAGAGCACCGGCACTTCGATGTGGGGAAACAG
>JBJTYJ010000299.1:0-2368 GCA_046082705.1 Actinomycetota bacterium
AAAGAAGGTTTCGCTCACGATCAAGTGATCGTGGAGTAACCGACTCTCTGACGGAGGACGAGGTGCCTACTGTGTGCTTAACGCAGTGCGTGCCTCGCCCTCCGTGTTTTTGTACACGGGGCCGATGGCGTCAATGACAACGTTGACGAGTACGCCGTCGGGGATCTCGGCCTTGCCCTTGAGGTCTTCGCTGATGGGTGTCATGCGCTGATAACCAACGGTGAAGGGGTCGACACCGAATGTGACGGGCGTGGTGATGGGCAAGTCGCCTTCGCCGACGGGAACGTCGCCGTAGAAGAGTTGCATCGAGCCCTTGAAGCGACCGGTCGAGGTGAAGACCGCACGCACGATGACGTCACTGGGTGGCAGTTCGATGCTCGCCGAGATGGTTGTGGTGAATGCACCGAGGAAGTTCGAGGCGTAGTGCACGCGGCGTCCCTTCACGTAGAGCGCGTAGCCACCCGAGTGGCTGCCGTGTGCAACGAGGATTCCATCGATGTTGCCGTTGGCCGGCACGTTCATCGCTGCCGCGATTTGGAACGAGCGGTTCTTCAGGTTCGGTGCCGTTGATTCGGGCAGTGGTGAAATGCCGGGCAGGTAGACGTAGCGGTCGCGCATGTGGCGACGATCGCCGTAACGACCAGGTTGGTTGTTGAGGGGAAGCACCTGGTACTTGTCGGCCTGGGTCCACCATAGTTGCTTGAGTTCTTCGAGCTTGTCGGGGTGCGATTCTGCGAGGTCGTTGCACTCGGAGAAGTCGTTTGCGACGTTGTAGAGCTCCCAGATGTCGGCGTCGAACGGCCGCGTTGCATCGCTGCCGTCGTAGGCGATCATTGCGGGCGGATGGAAAACGACGGCCTTCCAACCGTCGTGGTACAGCGCACGTGATCCGATCATTTCGTAGTACTGCGTCGTGTGATTCGACGACACCTCGTCGTTCGCAAGTGTGTGGGCGAAGCTGGTGCCCTCGATCGGATTTTGCGTCACGCCCTTGATCACTTGTGGTGGATCCATGCCGAGCATGTCGAGAAGAGTGGGCACGATGTCGACGACGTGCACGTATTGGTGGCGTGTCTCGCCACGGGCGGGAATCTTGTTGCCCCAGTGCATGATCATCGGGTCGCACACGCCGCCTTCGTGCGTGTCGCGCTTGAACCTCTTGAGAGGCGTGTTGCCCGCCCATGCCCAGCCCAATGGGTAGTGGTTGTTGGCGTGCTCGGTGCCGAGGAGATCGATGCGCTTCAAGTTTTCTTCGAGGCTCTCGGGTACGAAGTTGAAGAAGTACTTCTCGTTGTAGCTGCCCTTGGGCCCGCCCTCGGCGGAAGCACCGTTGTCGGACATGACGAGCACGATCGTGTTGTCGAATTCGTCGAGTGTCTTCAAGAAATTGATGAGACGGCCTACTTGTGCGTCGGTGTGGGTGAGAAAGCCCGCGAACACTTCCATCATCCGTGCATAGAGGTGCTTTTCGTCGGCCGAGAGAGTGCTCCATTCGGGAACCCATGTCGGCCGCTCCGACAGCTGCGTTCCCTTCGGCAACAGGCCGCTTGCGACCTGGCGTTCGAACACGCGGTTGCGCCATTCGTCCCAGCCCATGTCGAACTTGCCCTTGTAGGGGTCGATGAATTCCTTGGGTGCCTGGTGCGGAGCATGCGCGGCACCGGGTGCGAAGTACATGAAGAACGGTTGCGTCGGCGAGTACGCGCGCAGGTCTTTCAGGTACGAGATCGCGCGGTCGGCCAAGTCTTCGGTGAGGTGGTAACCCTCGGCCGGTGTCTTCGGCGGGTCGACGGCATGGCTGTCGTGCACGAGGTCGGGGTAGTACTGGTCGGTTTCGCCGGCCATGAAGCCATAGAAGCGGTCGAAGCCCTTGCTGAGTGGCCAGCGCGTGCGCGGGCCTCCGATGTTGCGTTCGTGCGGGGGAGTGAGATGCCACTTGCCGAGGGCGAAGGTGGCCCAGCCACGTTCCTGGAGCATCTCGGCCATGAACCCGTTTTCGTGGGGGATCTCCGCGTCGTATCCGGGAAAGCCCGAGGTCATTTCGATGACGCGGGCCAGGCCGTTCGAGTGGTGGTTGCGCCCCGTCAGGAGACACGCGCGGGTGGGCGAGCACAGTGCCGTCGTGTGGTAATTCGCATAGCGAAGACCGTTTGCAGCGAGAGCGTCGAAGGTGGGCGTGGCGATGTCGCTGCCGTAGCAACCAAACTGTGCGTAGCCGACGTCGTCGAGAAGGACGATGAGAATGTTGGGTGTTCCCGCCGGTGGTTCGTTGAGCGGTTCCCACGAGAACTTCGACTCCTCAAACGTGCGACCGATGACGCCCTTGAAGTTCTTCTTCTGTCCCATATGCCCCCGCTCTCAACTCTTT
>JBJTYJ010000300.1:0-3768 GCA_046082705.1 Actinomycetota bacterium
GTCGCCCTGGCCGCCGCCACCGCACAATGCGGCTGCACCCATACCGCCGCCGCGGCGACGAAGTTCGTGGAGGAGGTGCAGGGTGATGCGGTTGCCGCTCATGCCGATGGGATGGCCGAGTGCGATTGCGCCGCCGTTCACGTTGGTGATCTCGTCGGTGATGCCGAGCTCCTTCATTGATGCGATACCGACGGCGGCGAAGGCTTCGTTGAGTTCGAAGAGGTCGAGGTCGGAGATTTTCTTGCCGACCTTCGCGAGTGCGGCCTGAATCGCACGACTCGGCTGGTGAAGGAGCGAGATGTTGTCGGGTCCGGCAACGAGCCCGTACGACACGACTTCGCCGAGCGGGTTGACACCGCAGGCTTCGGCGGCCCTCTTGCTCATCACGATGACGGCACTGCCCCCATCGCTGATCTGCGATGCGTTGCCCGCCGTGATCGACCCTTCCTTCACGAACGCTGGCTTCAGACCACCGAGCGACTCGCCGGTCGTGCCGGGGCGCACGCCTTCGTCGGTGTCGAACATGAGCGGGTCACCCTTGCGCTGCGGAATTGCGACGGGAACGATCTCTTCGGCGAGGCGGCCTTCCTTGATTGCGTTCGCGGCCCGTTCGTGGCTCTTTGCTGCGAATTCGTCCTGCGCGGCGCGACCGATGCCTCCGGCGTTGTACTTCTCGGTGCCCTCACCCATGAGACACGCGTCGAAGGCGCACCACAGACCGTCCTTGATGATGGCGTCGGCGAGTTCGGTGTTCCCATAACGGAAACCACCGCGGGCACCGCTGGCGATGTACGGAGCCCCCGTCATCGATTCCATGCCTCCTGCAACGACGATGTCGGCGTCTCCCGCCTGGATCATCTGGTCGGCAAGATAAATGGTGTTGATTCCCGAGAGGCACACCTTGTTGATGTTGACCGCGGGCACGTGGAGCGGTATTCCGGCCTTGACCGCGGCCTGACGTGCGGGCACCTGGCCTTGGCCGGCCATCAACACCTGTCCCATGATCACGTGGTCGACCTGTTCGGGTCTCACGTTGGCGCGGGACAGCGCTTCGGCGATGGCGATGGCTCCGAGTTCGGCGGCGCTGAACCCTGCGAGGGCCCCGCTCATTTTTCCGATCGGTGTGCGTGCTCCGGCGACGATGTATGAACCTGGCATGGGCTCAAGCGTAGGCGTTCCCCGCCGACGCGACCGTACCCGTGGGTAACCTCTCCAAATGGCTGAAAGCACCGCTTCCGGGACGATGGCTGAAATCCGCGATGCGATTCTCGCAGGCGCCGATTCGGCGACGATCGCAAAGTTGCCGATACCCGCGTCGTACCGCGGCGCACACCTGTTGAAATCGGAGACCTCGATGTTCGAGGGCATGGCATCGAACGACAAGGACCCGCGCAAGAGTCTGCACATCGGTGACGTACCGACACCCGAACTCGCGCCCGACGAGGTGTACGTCGCGGTGATGGCGTCGTCGATCAACTTCAACACGGTGTGGAGCAGCATCTTCGAACCCGTGTCGAGTTTCGGCCCGATGCAGCGACTCGCCCGCGAGAGCGAATGGGCCAAGCGCCACGATCGTGATTACCAAGTCGTCGGTAGCGACGGTTCGGGTGTCGTGCTGCGTGTTGGTGCCGCCGTGCGCAACTGGAAGCCGGGCGATCGCGTCACGATTCACTGCAACCATGTCGACGATCAGGACCAGTCTGCCCACAACGATTCGATGCTGGCCGCGAATCAACGCATTTGGGGATACGAGACCAATTTCGGTGGACTTGCCGATCTCGCGGTGGTGAAGGCCAACCAGTTGATGCCCAAGCCCACGCACCTCTCGTGGGAAGAGGCCGCAGTCAACGCACTGTGCAACTCGACCAGTTACCGCATGCTCGTGTCGAAGAACGGTGCCCAGATGAAACAGGGCGACGTTGTCCTCATCTGGGGTGCCACCGGTGGCATCGGCGCCTATGCGGTGCAGTACGTGTTGAACGGTGGCGGTATCCCCGTCGGTGTCGTCAGTTCGCCCGACAAGGCGAAGATCCTCCACGAGATGGGTTGCGAAGCGGTCATCGACCGCAAGTCGGCGAACTACAAGTTCTTCGACGACAACGGCAACCACGACGAAAAGGAGTGGCGTCGCCTCGGGTCCGACATTCGCGATCTCGTTGGCGAAGACCCCGACATCGTGTTCGAGCATCCGGGTCGTTCGACGTTCGGTGCGTCGATGTACGTCACCAAGCGCGGTGGCACGGTCGTCACATGTGCGGCGACGAGCGGTTTCATGATGGAGTTCGACAACCGTCACTTCTGGATGCGACTGAAGCGTCTTGTCGGCAGCCACTTCGCCAACTATCGCGAGGCGTGGGAGGCAAACCGTCTGATTGCCAAGGGCATGATCCACCCCGTCATGTCGCAGGTTTTCGACCTGAACCATGTGGGTGAGGCTGCGTATCAGGTGCACCACAACATGCACGAGGGGAAGCTGGGCGTGCTGTGCCTGGCGCCCGAGGCGGGCCTTGGCATCGACGACCCTGCCCTGCGGGCAAAGGCCGGCGAGGCGAATATCAACATGTTTCGCCGTTAGGCGAAGCAAAATGGGACGATAGAGCCATGTTGCTGACTGAAATCGACCACGTTGCCATCGCCGTTCGCGACCTCGAAGCGGCCATCGACTACTACCACCGCGCCTTCGGTGCGGAGGTCGAACACCGCGAAGTGGTGGAAAGCGACGGCGTCGAAGAGGCGCTGTTGAAAGTTGCCGAAAGCTACGTGCAGTTGCTCACGCCCACCCGCGACGATTCACCGGTTGCCAAGGCAATCGAAAAGCGCGGTGAAGGGCTGCATCACATCGGGTATCGCGTCGCGGATTGTGGCAAGGCACTCGAAGCAATGATCGCAGCGGGTGCACAACCCATCGACAAGGCACCACGGCCCGGCAGTCGCGGTACGACCGTTGCCTTCATTCACCCCAAGGGTTCGTTCGGCACGCTCATCGAACTGGTGCAGGAGTAGGCCACGCCGTACGTCGCCGCGCTCCTCGGTCTCGCGGCCGGCTACTGGGTGGTCGATACTGCCCAGAAGAACCTGCGACGTATCCGCAAGTACACCCTGAACATCGGCCTGCCCCAGACCGTTGCGATCGCGACGTGGACTGCCGTGGGCGCCCTTCTCATTCACCGTGAGGCAACGCGCGGGTTCCTCACCGTTGCGGCCATCGCGGTGTTCGCGGGGTTGCTCGCACTCTCGATCATCGATGCCTACACCCATCGCGTTCCGCGTTACGTCACGGGGCTCATGATCGTGACGGGTGTTCCCGCGATCGTGCTCGACGCCATTTGGCACTGGGACCCGACCGAATTGCTGCGCGGCTTTGCCGGCGCCGTCGCATTGTTCGTGTTGTATTCCTTCCTATCCGCGGTGTCGCGCGGCGGCTTCGGCAAGGGTGACGTAATGCTGGCACCGTCGGTTGGTCTGTTGCTCGCCTACCACGGGTGGGACGTGCTCATCCGTGGCACCGTGTACACGTTCGTTCTCGCCGGTGTGGTGAGCGCGGTGTTGATTGCGATGCGCGCACTCGACCGCCGCGACCACATCGCATTCGTGCCCTACATCGCCGTCGGCGCGTTCATCTCCTTCCTCGTTTAGGCCCTCGTGGCCAGCCGTCTAGGCTCGGGACATGAGCGAACTCGAAGACCGTCTCGCCATTGGCGACGTCATCATCCGTTATGCGGATTCCATCGACCAGTGTGACTACGACCGTTACTGCACGTGTTTCAC
>JBJTYJ010000301.1:0-3762 GCA_046082705.1 Actinomycetota bacterium
TGATGTGTTCGGGCTTGCGGATGTTGCGAAAGAGCGCAACGTGCCCATTCGCATCGGCGTGAACGGCGGTTCGCTCGACACTGCGCTCTACGAAAAGCACGGAGGACTGACCGACGACGCGATGGTCGAGTCGGCGATGCAGGAACTCGCGTACTTCGACGAAGTTGGTTTTGACCTCGTGAAGATCTCCGTCAAGGCATCGAACGTGCCGATCATGGTCGAGGCGTACCGCAAACTGAGCGAGGCAACCGACCATCCCTTGCACATTGGTCTCACCGAAGCGGGTCCGCTGCCGGGTGGTCTGGTGAAGGCGACCGCCGGTATCGCGACGCTGCTCCTCGAGGGCATCGGTGACACGATCCGCTACAGCCTGACGGCCGACCCCGTCGAGGAAGCCAAGGCGGGCCGACAGCTTCTCGAATCGTTGGGCCTGCGCGAGCGCAAGAACGTCGACTTGATTGCATGCCCCAGTTGCGGTCGCGCGGAGATCGATGTCATCGACGTCGCCAACCGCGCACAGGATGCTTTCGCTGACAAGGAGATCCCGCTGCAGATCGCAGTGATGGGATGTGTCGTGAACGGCCCCGGCGAAGCGCGCGAAGCGGATCTCGGCATCGCAGCCGGCAACAAGCGCGGACACCTCTTTGTGAAGGGGCGCAACGTCGCCGTGGTGCCCGAGGACGAAATGGTCGACGCTCTCGTCGAATGGGCTGCCTTCATCAACGAACATGGCACCGAAGCCGCAATTGCGCGGGCCGACACGGCGCGCGCCGAACGCGAGGCCAACAAGGACCGCTCGGCACTTCTCGAGGAAAAGGGTGCCGACGCCAACAACTCGACGGAAAAGATCGTCGAGATCCGTCGTACCGCGGGCTGATTCCCGTGGCGAACGCATCGGGGGACGCCGTCGGCCATCCGCTGTTCGAGTTCGATGCATCGCCAAACGCGGTCATCAACCCGTCGATCCATCGCGCAATACCCGGCTTCCCCGAACGCGCCGTCAACACGTGGTTCGGCGACGTCTTTCGTGCCAAGTTCGCCGGGTCCGCGCCGGTGTATTCGATTCCCTTCGAACACGGTGCGCACGATGTACACGTCGTCGAACACCGCGGTGTCGAGGTGGCGGTGTTCAACACCCCCGTCGGCGCACCTGCCGCGGTGGCGATTCTGGAAAGCGTCATCGCGCTCGGCGCGCGAAAGTTCATCGGTTGCGGGGGAGCGGGCATCGTGCGTGAAGGTTTCGACGTCGGTCATGTGATCGTGCCCGTCGGAGCGGTGCGAGACGAAGGGACCAGCCACCACTACGCGCCGGTCGATCACGAGGTCGTGCCGCATCCCGATGCGCTGTCCGCCATCGATGCTGAACTCACCGATGCGGGCGTACCCCACGACCGTGGCATCACATGGACGACTGACGCGTTCTTCCGCGAGACACCGGCAAAGGTTGCGCGGCGTCGCGACCAGGGCTGCATCTGCGTCGAGATGGAGGCATCGGCGATGTTCGCCGCTGCCGCTTTCCGTGGCGTGACGTACGGGCAATTGCTGTACGCGGGTGACGATGTGACTGCGAACGAGTGGGACCACCGCCACTGGGACAGCCAGACGTCGGCGCGTGAACGCCTTCTCGACCTCGCGATCAGTGCGGCGTGCCGGCTGTAGAGGCGTAGGCCGTGCCGGCGGCGACGGTCAACGAGTCGCCAGCCTTCAACACGTGAGACGCACCTGCGGTGGTGACGACGATCGTCGTTTCGTTCGCGCGGATGGTGGAGCCTTCGGGGTGTACAACGACGCGGTACGAGCCCGTTGACGGATAAACGCCCGATTCGGGTCGCCGAATCGGATTCGGTGACGCCTCGAATGACGTGATGCGCAGCAACTCGTCAAGGTCGCGGTGTTTCGTCGTGAAGCCGGCGCGCACGACGTTGTCGCTGCCGTTCATCACCTCGACTGCGCACCCCGACAGGTAGGCATGCAGCACGCCCGCTTCGAGGGCAAGGCATTCACCGGGGGCCAGTTCCACCCAGTGCATCAGCAGGGCAACGAGAACGCCGGGGTCGCCCGGATGTGCCTCGTGCAGCGACGCCACCCACGGCGGCAGATTATCGGGAACGGCGAGCGACGTTCCGGCCAGAGCTTCACGCACGAAACCCTCGATGCCGAGTCGTTCGAGTGCCTCGCCAAGTGCGGTCCATCCGCGCGCGCGAAACCAGCCCGCCGTTGCCGTCGGGTCGTGGAACCCGCACAGTGCACTGAAAGGTGTCAACGCAATCAACAACTCGGGCTTGTCGGAGTCGTCGCGGTAATTGCGCCGCGGGTCGTCGACCGGCAAACCGGCCGTGTTCTCGCGGGCCCAACCGGCGCGTGCCTGTTCCAAGGATGGGTGTACCTGCAGCGACAAAGGTTTGGCCGCAGCGATGAACTTCACCATGAAGGGCAGTCGACCCGTGATCGATGACAGTGCAGTGCCATCGTCGGTGACTGCTTCACCCGAGGGATGGGTTCCGAACCATGCTTCGGCGACGGGCTCACCCGTGGGAGTGAGTCCGAGCAGTGCAGGAATGAACGCCATGTCGCCCCAGTCGTAGTTCTTCAACGCCGGGCGAATGCGCGTCACCGGTTCGTACCCCGACATACGCCGACGATGTGGGCGACCGCCGCGTCGGTTGCGACGTCGGCGCGATCGCCCGACTTGCGATCACGGACTTCGACCTTGCCGTCGGCAAGGCCCTTGCCCACGATGACGATCGTCGGCATGCCGAGCAGCTCGGCATCCTTGAACTTCACGCCGGGCGAGACGCCGACACGGTCGTCGAAGAGAACCTTGAGGCCTTGCGCCTCGAGTGAGGCCGCAAGGCTTTCGCTGAACGTGGTGATGTCGTCGTTGCCCTTGCCCGTCGACACGAGGTGCACATCGGCCGGTGCGATTTCGCGCGGCCAACACAGTCCGAGTTCGTCGTGGGACGTTTCCGCGACCACGGCAACCGCGCGTGACACGCCGATGCCGTAGGAACCCATCGTGACGACCTGTTGTTTGCCGTTCTGGTCGAGCACCTTCAGGTCGAGGGCCTCGGCGTACTTGCGACCCAACTGGAACACGTGGCCGATTTCGATGCCGCGGTCGATGCGCATCGCGGCTCCGCACTCGGGACAGGCATCGCCCGCGCGAACTTCGGCTGCCTCGATCGTGCCGTCGGCAGAGAAGTCGCGACCGCACACGAGGTTGACGACGTGTTTACCCGGGGCGTTGGCACCGGTTACCCAGGCGGAGCCCTCGTTCACGCGGGTGTCGAGGAGGTAACGCACACCCGCCGCTTTGTCGGCACCGAGCACGTCGGGGCCGATGTAGCCCTTCACGAGCGCGGGGTGTGCCGCGAAATCGGCTTCGCCGAATGGTTCAACTTCGCCGGGGGAGAGTTGTGCCTCGAGGCGCTTCATGTCGACTTCGCGGTCGCCCGGCACGCCGACGGCGAGCGGTGTACGCGTGCCGTCGGGGTTCTTCACCATCACGACGACGTTCTTCAGTGTGTCGGCGCCCGACCATTCGCCGCCGTGCGGAGGGGAGACCCCCAACGTCTTCAGGCAGTCGACGAGCGTATCGATGGTGGGTGTGTTCGGTGTGTCGACGACCTGCAGTGCGGGAACGTTCGCGAGCGTCGAAGCGGGAACGCGCACGCGCACGGCCTCGGTGTTCGCCGCGTAGTTGCACGCGCTGCACCGAACGAAAGTGTCCTCACCGACTTCACACTCGGCAAGGAACTCTTC
>JBJTYJ010000302.1:0-4406 GCA_046082705.1 Actinomycetota bacterium
TGCGTCGATCTTGTCGATGCTGCCGTCACCGATGCCGCGCTTGGGCACGTTGATGACGCGCTTGACGCTGACTTCGTCGTTCTCGTTGATCGAGGCGCGCAGGTAGGCAAGCGCGTCTTTCACTTCCTTGCGTTCGTAGAAGCGTGTGCCACCGATGATTTTGTACGGCACGCCATAGCGCATGAGCGCTTCTTCGAGAACGCGGCTCTGTGCGTTGGCGCGGTAGAAGACGGCCATCTCGTTCCACTGCCGGCCGTCGGTTTCGTGCGCGTTGAGCAGTTGTTGGGCGATCCAACTGGCTTCGTCGTGTTCGTCGTCCGCGTAGTAGCGAACGATTGGGTCTCCCCCGCCGGCGCTGGTCCACAGGTTCTTCGGCCGACGCTCGAGGTTGTTCGCGATGACGGCGTTGGCGGCAGAGAGGATGTTCTGCGTGCTGCGGTAGTTCTGTGCGAGGACGACGGTGGTGACGTCGGGGAAGGCCTCTTCGAACTGCATGATGTTGCGGAAGTCGGCACCGCGGAAGCGGTACACCGACTGGTCGGTGTCGCCGACGACGCAGACGTTGTGGTGTTTGGCCCCGAGCATGAGAACGATCTCGTTCTGGGCGAGGTTCGTGTCCTGGTATTCGTCGATGAGGATGTGTTGGAAGCGTTCCTGGTACATCTCGAGAACGTCGCGGTTGTTGCGGAACAACTGCACGGTGCGCAACAAGAGATCGTCGAAGTCCATGGCACCGGCACGTTCGAGGCGCACCTGGTATTCGGCGTAGATGTCGGCGTTGCGTGAATCGAGCATGCCGGCCGCGGTGTCCTTTGCCTTGCCGGGGCTGACGAGTTCGTTCTTCCAGAGGCTGATGCGCGCCTGTACGCCGCGCGCCGGGAAGCGCTTCACGTCGAGGCCGAAATCGCGCACGACGTAGCCGATGAGGCGCTGCGCGTCGGCTTGGTCGTAGATCGAGAACGACTTGGGAAAGTCGAGTCGCTCGGCGTTGTCACGCAGAATGCGTACGCAGGCCGAGTGGAAGGTGCTGACCCACATTTTGTTGGCGACGGGTCCGACGAGTGCGGCGACACGCTCGCGCATTTCTCCGGCGGCCTTGTTCGTGAACGTGATGGCGAGGATGCGCATCGGGTGCACACCCTGATCGATGAGCCACGCGATGCGCTGCGTGAGGACGCGTGTTTTTCCCGAGCCTGCGCCTGCGACGACCAACAACGGGCCGCCCGGGTGGACGACCGCGTCGTATTGATCGGGATTGAGGGAGTCGAGGTCGAGCACTACCCGTTGTTTGTAGCAGGTAGGTGGTCGCCTGCGGCAGGCGTGATTTAGTTGGCGCGACCGGTGATGCGAACGGGGAGTTCGCGTGGTCCACGGATTTGGCCGACGCTCCACTTCACGAC
Organism: Actinomycetota bacterium; assembly: GCA_046082705.1. Classification (GTDB taxonomy): domain Bacteria; phylum Actinomycetota; class Acidimicrobiia; order Acidimicrobiales; family Ilumatobacteraceae; genus F1-20-MAGs119. The sequence goes on from JBJTYJ010000302.1 coordinate 1,401, forward strand.
CTCATCGGGTGCGAGTTCGAAGTCGGGATACGCGGCGAGGAACTCCTCGACGGCAACACGCAATTCGAGACGTGCGAGGTTCGACCCGAGACAACGGTGGATCCCCAGACCGAATGCGGCGTGACGGTTCACTTCGCGGTCGATGATCACCTTGTCGGCGTCGTCCCACTCTTCGGGGTCGCGGTTGGCTGCTGGGAACGGAAGAAGCACCCAGTCGTTTTCCTTCATTTCGACGCCGTGGAAGTTGTAGTCCTCTTTGACGACGCGGGCCATGGTGACCGGTGCGTAGGCGCGGAGGAATTCCTCGATGGCCATGGGCATAAGTGCCGGATTGTCGACGAGGCGACGACGATCGACCGGGTTGGTTGCAAGGTGCCAAAGGCTGGAACCGATTGCACTCCACGTGGTGTCGATGCCCGCGATGAGCAGGAGGATGATGGTTCCACCGACGTGCTGTGGCGACAGCGGGTTGTCGAAGATCGTCGCGTTCAGTAGGAAGCTCGTGAGGTCGTCGCGCGGATTGTCGATGTGGTCCTGCACCTGTTTGCCGATGTAGACATCGAGTTCCTGGAACGCCTGGATGCGCGCACCGGGTTCGAGATTGATGGCTTCGAGAACGTTGTGCACGAAACCGCGGAACAGTTCGCCGTCTTCGGGCGGGAAGCCGAGCATCCGCGCGATGACGTTCACGGGGATGTGCTGTGCGTACTGAACTGCGGCGTCGACGACTTCGAGCGAACCCATGCTCTCGATGAGATCGCGGCAGAGGCGACGCACTTCGGGCTCCCATTCATTGATGACGGGCGGCGCGAACGCGGGCAGAAGAATCTTGCGGGCGTGCTGGTGGAACGGCGGGTCGGAGGTGATGGGCGGTGCACCACCAATCGGTGCTGGCGGCGCGTCGGGGTTGTCACTCGGCTTCACCGTTGCAACGACGACACCACGACTCGAGAAGTGGTCGGTGTCGTAGGCGATTTCGTGAACGAACTCGTGCGTGGTCGGCAGCCACGTTCCGCCGTAGCGCTGTGTGTGCGCGACCGGACACGTGCCCCGCAACTGATCCCAGATGGCGTGAGCGTTCTTGTTGTATTCGGGGTCTGCGTGGTCGAAGTCGGCCGCCCAATCGCTGACGGGCCCGTAGATGGAGTTGTCCTCGAGATATGTCATCGCATCTGTCCAAAATTTTTGGGCCGTCGGGTGAGCCAACGGTCACGTCGGTTGGACGAATGGTACCCATCGTGAGACAAACTTGCCAGATGCGTCTCAACTTTGTGATTCTTCTCCCGCCCTCAGAGGGGAAGGCCGAGGGCGGTCGGGCCCGCACGAAGTGGAAGCCGGCGAGCGGAACCTTCGGGCCGGCGCTCGGCGCGCGGCGGGGCGAAGTTGCCCGTGCGCTGGCGGCAGCCGGCGGTGGCAACGCGGCGCTTCTCGGCGTGGGCGGCAAACACCTCGAGCGGGCGCAGGTGGCGAACCAAAGCATCGTGGGAGCTCCGACCCTGCCCGCGGCCGAGCGGTACACGGGTGTGGTGTGGGATCACCTCGATCTGGCGGGAATGACCCCGGCGCAGCGTGACCGTGCCCTGGCGCGGATCATCGTGCCGAGTGGCCTGATGGGGGCAAGCCTCGCCGGCGATCCCGTGCCCGACTACCGGTTGAAGATGGGCGCGCGGCTTCCCGGGTTCGGCGGAACGATGGCGAAGTGGTGGCGCAAGGCCGTGAGCGAGGCCATCAATGACTATGCAGCGGGGTGTGTCGTCATCGACTTGTTGCCGGCAGAGCATCGCGGCGCGTACTCCCCCGACCCGTCAGTCATCGCCGAACATGTCGTCGTCGACCTGGTGACGCCGACCGGCACGGCAGGAGGCCACGATGCCAAAGCTGCAAAAGGTCGCCTCGCACGCCATCTGTTGCTGACGACACCGTTGATTGCCTCGCACAAGGATCTCGTGGCAGCCACCAAAAAATTCTCGGAGAAGGCCTTTCGTGTTGTGACGAAGGTCAACTAACTTCGGCCCGCATGGAACGACAGTTCGCGACCTTGTGGGAATCAATTGCCGATGTGATTGGTGATTCGCCGGCGGTAACGCATGGAGACCTCACCCGTACGTGGACGGAATACGACGACCGGGCGTCGCGTCTTGCGCAGGCGATGGTCGATGTGGGCCTCGGCCCCGACAGCAAGGTTGGTCTGTACCTCTACAACAGCAACGAGTATCTCGAGGCGCACTTCGCTGCGTTCAAGTTCCGCGGCGTGCCGGTGAACGTGAACTACCGCTACCTCGACGAAGAGCTGTGGTACCTGCTCGACAACTCCGATGCCGAGGCGTTGTTCTTCCACTCGTCGCTCGGCGACCGCGTGGCACGCGTCGTTGACCGCCTGCCCAAGTTGAAGTTGATCGTCGAGGTGTCCGATTCGGCCGATCACCACGTTGCCAAGGCAGTGCCGTACGAATCGGTCGTCTCGGGCCACTCACCGATGAAGCGCATCACGCGCAGCGAAGACGACACCTACATGCTCTACACAGGTGGCACCACCGGCATGCCGAAGGGCGTGATGTACAAGATGGGCCCGATGGCCCAGGGCTTCATCACGGGCGGCCTGCCTCTCGTCGGCCTTGCTCCTCCCGCCACAGTCGATGAATTGCCCGCCACGGTGCGCGCCGGCGTCGAAGCCGGAACCGGCGTCGTCTCGATGCCCAGCTGCCCCCTCATGCACGGCACGGGCATTTGGATCGGCGCGATGATGCCCCACGTCGGTGGCGCAAACGTCATCACGATGAAGTCGCGCAGTTTCGACGCCGCTGAAATGCTCGAGACCGTGGAGGCGAAGAAGGCGTCGATGACGGTCGTCGTCGGCGACTCGTTCGTCAAGCCGATCATTCGCGCGATCGACGAAGCGGCAGCAAAGGGTCGCACCTACGACTTGTCGTCTCTCAAATTGATGTTGTCGTCGGGCGTCATGTGGACCGCCGAAGTAAAGGAAGAACTTCTCGATCGCGTCGAGCA
>JBJTYJ010000303.1:0-2206 GCA_046082705.1 Actinomycetota bacterium
CAGGCACCTACCGACACTGGCCGATTCTCGGAGCGATCTCGCTCACCATCGGCATGGTTCTCCTTTCCGCGATGTCGGACTCCGCTGCCGGTATGAAGAGCGCGCTAGTGGGCATGTTGCTCGTTGGCCTCGGCATCGGCAGCATCATGCCGACGTGCACGCTCGCCACGCAGAACGCCGTCGACTGGCACGCCCTTTGTGTGGCAAGCGCGGCGATCACCTTCTTCCGCACCCTCGGTGGCGTGATCGGCCTCGCCGCGTTCGGCGCGATTCTCAACTCACGTATCACCGGCAAGGTCGACAAGGCCCTGCTTCAGGCGCCGCGTGAGATCAAGTCGATCCCCGACGCCGACCTGCGAAACCAGGTTCTCGACGTTCTCGCGAACGGCATCACGTTCCTCTACAAAGTCGCGATTCCGGTCGCGATCATCGTGATCCTGATCGCAATCAAACTTCCCGGCCGCCCGTTGCGTCAGACGACGGGTGCACCCGCGCCGTCTGCCGACTAGGCGCTATTCGCCTGCGGCTTTGGGCTCTTTCGGAAGTCCGAGGACGCGTTCGGCCACGATGTTGCGCTGAATCTGGCTGGTGCCGCCCCAGATCGTTTCCGAGCGTGAGAAGAAAAATGCCGACATCATCGGACTGACGGGGTAACCCGGACGACGCTTTTCGCGTGCCGTGCCGGGCCACGACGCCATGTCGGAACCCACGTCTACCAAGACGGAGTCGGTGCCGTAGATGTCGAGCGCAAGTTCCATTGCTTCCTTGTGCATTTCAGACCAGAACATCTTGTTCGACGCACCGAGCGCAGCAACACCGAGGTCCTTCGACTTGTTCAGCGTCGCAGTCAGCGAACGCAGGCCGTTGATGCGAAGAATCTGGATCTTCGTGTAGTAGCGCACGAGGCGCTGGCGAATCAGCGGATCGGCGATGGACCCGTTCGCCTGCGCGCGGACGCGCATCATCTTGTATTCCTCTTCGAAGCGTCGATAGCCAGTCGTCGCGCTCATGCCGCGCTCGAAAGCAAGCGTCGAGTTGGCGACCTGCCATCCGTTGTTCACGCCGCCGACGACATTGTCCTTCGGGCAGCGTGCGTCGGTGAAGAACACCTCGCAGAACTCGGCCGTACCGTCGGGCTGCACGATGCCGCGCACCTCCACTCCGGGTTGACGCATCGGCACCAGCAGGTACGAGATGCCCTTGTGCTTCGGCGCAGTGGGGTCGGTGCGGGTAAGAAGGAAGCAGTAGTCGGCGTGGTGACCACCGGTCGTCCACACCTTCTGGCCGTTGATCACCCACTCATCGCCGTCGAGCACCGCCGACGTCTTCAGGCTGGCAAGGTCGCTGCCACTGTTGGGCTCGCTGAACCCCTGGCACCAGCGCGTTTCACCACGCAGGATCTTCGGTAGGAATTCTTTTTTCTGCTCTTCGGTTCCCCACTGCAGAATCGTCGGCCCAACGAGCGTGTCACCAAAGAAGTCGGCGCGCATCGGGGCCTTCGCTGCGGCGAATTCCTCGGACAGCACGACGCCCTGCATCACCGAGAGACCCTTGCCGCCGTATTCCTTCGGCCACGTCGCGCAGATCCAGCCACCGCCGTACAACTTTGCGGGCCAGGATTCGTTGAACTTGCGGCGCTCATCGGCCGATATCTCGAAACCGGAATCGAACCAGCCCGCTGGCAGGTTGGCTCGCAACCAGGCACGCACTTCTTCGCGGAACTCTTGGGCATCGGCGGGGTAGGTCAACTCCATGCGGCAATTATCTACCCACTGGTAACAGGACGACGAATTCACCTTCCTGCAACATCCGCTGAACATTCCCGAGACAGGCCATCTCTAGGGTTCAGCACCGTGGCGAACAGTCCCCTCGGGCCGGCGGAGACCGCGGTGCTGCGCGTTCTTGTCGACCGTGTGGGTCGCGTGACGGGCCGCCACGACCTCAACCGGCTTGCCGGCCTCGACGGCTCGGAACGTCGGTGCGACGCCGCCTTGGTTCTCGTGCGACGTGTGCTCGGCGAAGGAGCAGTCGTCACCGTGCGTCGCCGCGGTTGGATGCTGCGCGCAGAATCGGCCGGCGCAGCGCGCGCCCTGCTTGACTCATTGTCGTGATGTTGTCGACGGTCCTTGCGGCGGGTGGCGCCGGCGGCCTCGACATCGGGCGGATTCTTCTCGAACTTGCGCTCATTCTTTGTGCTGCGAAGTTG
>JBJTYJ010000304.1:0-3386 GCA_046082705.1 Actinomycetota bacterium
TTCGGTAACGAAGCCGCGAGCGACAGCAGCGCCGATACCGGACGTGCCGCCCGTGACGAGTGCAACCTTGCCGGTGAATTGATTCACGGTGCGAGTCAGAGTTCTGTGTTCGTCGTTGTTTCGCATTCGGCGTCACCTGGCTTATTGCCAAGGCGGAACCGGGCGCAGTCGTGGATACCACGGGCTGCGCAACGGGTCGACTCGATGTCGTCTCACTTTGTCACGCGCAGCGTCACTGACTTTTGTGATGTTGATCCGTCTTTTTGGGTCACGGTGATCTTGATTCTGCAACTACCCAACTTAAGTCCTCTCACGCGAGAGGCTGTGGTCGAGCAATTCTGCGCTGTCGTCTTGGCGATGGTGGCGCTGAATTTCGATGTCTTTGGTGCGCGGAGGCCGACCGACGTTGCGACTGCACGTAGCGTCAACGTTTTGCGGACACGCAGAATCGGAGCAGCGCTGGATGTTCCGTTCGAGGACCCGGTGTCTTTTGCATCAGTTGAACGGGAGCGAGGATCGGCTGTCGAGCGGGACTCCGGTGCCGGGGATGAGGCGCTGTCGCCTTGACGGGTGTTTTCGCGCGGATTCTCTGCTGTGGTGGTGTCACCCAGGGGTGTTGCATTGTTTGGTGGCGGCACCGTGCCTGCACCGGCGGTACTTGGCAGTGTCGGATCGAAAGCAATGACCACTTGGTTCGCAGCAATGTTGGGGTTGCCGGCAAGATCCCTGAAACGACCAGCTTCGACATCGACCGTGATCGTCGCAGACGTTGACGAAGAAGATGTCAGGCTCGCGGTGTAAATGGAACCCGACCCAGTGAAGGCCGACAATGTTCCGTTGCCCACGCTGACGTCGCTTTGGTCGAACGTGGTTGATGATTCCGACAGTGTGAATGTGAGTGCGTCAGTGGCACCGGCACCAAGTGAGCCTGTTCCGGAGCGGGTGATGGATATTGTGGGAGACGCTTCGTCGCCCGAGTACCTCGTCAATGCAAAATCGTTGTCCTTGCCGTTGTAGCTGGATCCTGCAACGACAATGTCGCCGTCGGTTTGGATCGCCATTCCCTTGGCAACGTCGGCACCACTACCGATCGCAGTCCTCACAAGACCTCGGGAGAAAGTTGTATCAATTTCGCCATCCGATGTGAAGCGAGCTATTCCAAAGTCGTCGGATGAACGTAAACCGTCCGAATAGTCGGCCGTGCCCGCAAGCACGATTCTCCCATCGCGCTGAACACCCAACCCGAAGGCCACGTCGAGGCCCGCTGTCAGGTTCAGTGTGACTTTTCCGAACGAACCGAAGGACCTGTCGAGCGAGCCGTTCGTGTTGTAGCGGGCCAGGGCGAAAACTTGGGAATTGTTTGCCGTACCAGCGACAAGGATCTTTCCGTCTCTTTGCAGCGCGACAGACGTCGCCGTGTCCGAAGAGACGGGAGCAGAACCGACAAAATCAGTTGTCAATGTACCGTTCACGCCGAATTCGGTATCGAGATCGCCATTGGGCGTGTAGCGCGCGAGCGCAAAATCGCCGTTTCCCGCGCCGTTGCTCATGGTGTTGATAGCCTCGCCTGCCGCGATGATTTTGCCGTCCGGTTGCACGGCCAAGGCAAACACCGTTGCGGCGGGCACTGCATCGGTGCCTAAGGGCGTTGTTCCCCCGCCGATTTTCGTGGTGACCTTGCCGGCCGTACCGAAGTCCGTGTCAAGCGATCCATTCGGCAAATAACGCACCACTGCGAAGTCGTATCGGGGGTAGCGGTTGGCAGCCTGGGCGCCGACCTGGGTTTTTCCGGCAACAAGGATCTTTCCGTCGGCCTGCACGGCCACGGCCAACGGCTGGTCGGATCCCGTTCCCACGTCGGTCGTGACGTTGCCGTCACCGCTGAAAGTACGGTCAAGGCCGCCCTCGGTGTTGAAGCGCATGACACCAAAACCTTCGTTCACAGCACCGACTAGCACGGCCTTTCCGTCGGCCTGTACTGCCATCGCAACGGCGCCCATGCCCGAGCCGAAGCCCGCAACGTTTACACCGAATGCACCGAACTCGGGGTCCGGGACGCCATTTGAAAGGTAACGAGCGACGGCAAAGTCGGTGGTGAACTGCTGTCCTACTTTGTACTTGTGGTAGCCGGCGACAAGGATCTTGCCGTCGGGCGTGACCTCGACGTCGTTTAGACCTTGGTTCCACTGATTGAGTCCACCGATGTGGGTTGTCACCTTGCCGTTGGTACCGAATCCATTATCGAGTGCGCCCTCAACGGCATGAACTATGTCAGCCGAAGTGAATGAGACAATGACAGACCCAACGACGGCGAAAATTGCCGTTGAGAGGCGCTTCGTGGGGGCCTTTCGGATTTTGTTTCGAGCCATTGGGTTGTCTGCTCCTGTGCGTTGGCATAAGCCCTTCTCCTCACAGAGCAACCGGGCCGTGTTTGGCGGACAGTTTTTGGTCAATGTGCCTGTTGCCAGGGTGGTGGGGGACGCAGGCGTGGGTACCAGGGGCTTCGCAGCAGATCACCGGACTTCAACTGCAGTGAGAGACCGGGCGTGAGGGGAACCGTTGGTTTGCCGGGCGGGCGTGGTGCGTAGACGATGTCGTTGCCGTACATGCGAATAGTGATCGCCCGACGACGGCTGTTTGGACCTGTTGGGCCGCCGCCGTGGAGAGTCGCGGGATGGGCCAGAATGATGTCGCCCGGCGTGATGTCCCAGGACACAATGTCCCACGCACTGCGGTCTGCCTCGATGTCGGGAAGCGGCGGGTATTCGCTGCCGAAGTAGGGAAGCGTCGGGTCTTCCGTCACGCGACGCGGATTGAAGCCGTCGTATCGCGTACCACGGTGCGTGCCGCGCACGTACTCCAGGCATTCGCTCGCCGGCAACGGATCGAGGCTGATCCACGCCGATGCGATCATCGAACCTTCCATCGGCCAGTAGGGAAGGTCTTGGTGCCATGGTGTGCGACCGCCGTTCGGGCCCTTCACGAACCATTCGTCGGAGTAGAGCCAGATGTCGGGTGAGCCGAGAAGCACGGCCATCATGTCGGCGACCGGTGAGTCGTACATGAAGCGTTGCAGTTCGGGTGAGACCTCTGTGTTGCGGACGAGTTCGATGAACTCGTTCTCGGTGCCGTCGTAGAAGAGGTGTTTCTTCTGGCCACTGTCGCCCATGACGCGGTCGAGGCCGAGCTGCAAGAGCAACAGCCACTCGGGATGCAGGGCCTGTCGGAGTATCGCCACGCCGTCGCGCGCGTAGGTTTCGCGTACTTCGGGTGTGATCAGCGCGACGGCTTCTTCAACCGTTGTCGGTGCCCCCATGCAAGGAGACTAGATCGCGTCAGCGGGGCCGTTCGATGCGGTCGCTGATGCGGTGGTAGACGGCCATCAA
>JBJTYJ010000305.1:0-2397 GCA_046082705.1 Actinomycetota bacterium
TGAGCCAGGGCCGCGTCGAGGGCCTTGTCGCGGTCGCCCGCGTTGTTCGAGTTGTTCACGATGTCGTTGGAACGGTTGCTTGCTGAGCTGGCCATGATGTGCCCGTCTTTCTGTTTCGCTGTAATGGAACGGCCCCGAGGGGCGATGGCTTGACTTACCTGAATGTGTGCGGACCCTACGGAGAGGGTGTCGCACGGGGCTGTTCGAACAACAGGACTGTAGTTACGAACAGGTGTTCGGGTCAAGCATTTCCACGTACGGGGCGGTGGGCGGCCGCATCGGCCAGCTCATCTGGCTCGGGGGCCCGCATGAAGAGATCGACTGCCAGCCAAATGCTGTAGGTCAACGGGAAGATTGCAAACGGCATCAGGACGGCAATTGCAACCACCATGGCGAAGATCGGCACAACGGCGACGTCGGGGTACGACAAGGCGACGCCGATACCCATCGAAATGAGCATCGTGCCAAAGGTCAGGATCACGTTGACCGTCATCGAGCCCATCTCGAAGCCCTCGAGCTTGCGCTCCCACAGGAGGCCACAGGTACGGCAGCGATCATCGCGCTTGTACCAGCCGCTGAAGAACGCACCCTTACCGCCACACAACGGACAACGTCGAACAGCCCCGCGAAGGAGCATGCGAACGAGGCCCGGTCGCGTCAACGCGTGAGATCCGACACGAAGTCGCTGAAGACTTCCGCGTAGTACATCGCGTCAGCTTCTGCGTGCATCATCGAGATCAACCACTGCTCGTCGAGGCCCGGCGGCAACAGGACTCCCCTGTTGATGCCATGGATCCACTGCGCGAATGCCAAGTCGAAGTCGGTCGCCTTGTAGTCGCGGTAGTTGCGAATCTGCTGCGGGGCCCAAGTGATGCAGCCCTTCGCACCGAACTGCACGGTGTGCGCGGGAAGACCTGCCCCGTCGATGATCGACTGACACTCGGCAAGCAGACGCGAGTTGCGAGCGATCACGTCGTCGGTTGCTGCGGGCGTGCACACCTCGGTGAGCACCGCCTGCGCGGCGGCCATCACGAGTGGGTTGCCGTTGTAGGTGCCGAGGTGGATGACTTTGCCCTGCGTGATCACGTCCATGTACTCGGCCTTGCCACCGAACGCGCCGAGCGGGAAACCACCGCCGATGCTCTTTGCAAGCGCCACCAAGTCGGGTTGCACACCGAGCACGCCGGTTGCTCCGGCCCAACCTGCCGTGATGCCCGTCTTTACTTCGTCGAAAATGAGCAGTGTGCCGTGCCGTTGCGTGATCTCGCGTACCTGCTGCAGGTAACCCGGTTGTGGCAGACAGATGCCGATGTTTTCCATCACAGGCTCGACGATGAAGCACGCGACGTCGTTGTTTGCCAATGCACGTTCGAGCGCTGCGGCATCGTTGTACGGCACGACGATCGTGTCGCCGAGAACCGCCTGCGTCACGCCCGCTGTCGAAGGAACGGGAATCGGCGAATCAGCCGGGCCCGCCTTGTCGAGTGGTGGCTTCATCGAAATCATCACTTCGTCGTGATGGCCGTGGTAGCCACCCTCGACCTTCACGATCTTGTCGCGGCCCGTCACACCTCGCGCCACACGGATCGCGTCCATCGTGGCCTCGGTACCCGAGTTCGTGAACCGCCACATCGGCAGGCCGTATCGCTCGCCCAACAGTTCGGCAACGACGGCGTTCAGTTCGCACGGCGTGACGAACAGCGTGCCGTTGCCCAACTGCGCATCAACGGCCGCGCGCACGGCAGGGTTGCCGTGACCCGAAAACAATGCGCCGAAGCCCATGTCGAAGTCGGTGTAGCGGTTGCCGTCGACGTCTTCCATGAAGGCGCCCTCCGACCGACGCACCACGATGGGATACGGGTCGTAGGCCTGGAAGCTGGACGGCACGCCGAGCGGCATCACCTTCCGCGCCCTCGCGTTTGCCTTCTGCGAGCCGGCCGTGCGCCGCGCGTACACCTGCAGCTCGGCCGCGGTGATCTCTTTGGCTCGCTCAACGAGCCGCTGGTGGTCGGGGCGCACCCGAACCTGGGACTGCAACGTGGTATTCGTCGCGTTCATATCGTTCTCCGATGGATTCCTTGCCTCGGAGGCTACCAGACCACGGAATGGCGTGCGAGTGCCGTCAGAAGGTACGGATTTCGTCGCATTTCGACGAAAACCTGCGTTATTCGTAGTAGTCGGCACGCTGGTTCGCGGGCAGCGGCCGCAGGCGCGGGTAGTACGGATGGCGCAGCGGGTCACCCGGCTTCAACTGCAACTGCAACCCCGGGGTCCGCGGCGCGGTGGGTCGCGTCGGTGGGCGCGAAGCAAACACGACGTCCTCGCCGAACACGCGAACCGACAGCGTGCGTCGCTTGCGTCCCTGGCTGGTCGGGCCGCCACCGTGCAGCACTCCCG
>JBJTYJ010000306.1:0-2154 GCA_046082705.1 Actinomycetota bacterium
CGCATTGCTTCGAGTGCGACGAGCGCTGCGCCGATCTCGGTGCCGACGAGCATGCGGCCGGTTGTTTCCATCGTGACCTGCACCTGGATGGGCACTTCGCGGCCGACGAGCTTCATCGCCTTGCGGCAGGCCTGCATTGCAGCCTTGATCTGCAGAAGGTCCATGCAGGTTTCGATGAGGAACAGGTCGCTGCCACCGTCGAGGAGGCCGCGTGCTTGTTCGACGTACGAGTCGTGCAGTTCGTTGAAGCCGATGTGGCCGAGGCTTGGCAGTTTCGTGCCCGGTCCGATCGAACCCGCGACGAAGCGACTGCGACCGTCGGCTTCGAATCCGCTTGCCACTTCGCGGGCCAGACTTGCTGCCGCCACGTTCAGTTCGTAGGCGCGCTCGGGGATGTCGTATTCGGTGAGCACCGTCGAGAACGAACCGAACGACGCGGTTTCGATCGCATCGACACCGACCGACAGGAACGCTTCATGCATCGACCGAATGACGTCGGGTCGAGTGAGGCACAGCATTTCGTTGCAGCCTTCGAGCGCCGGACCACCGAAGTCGTCGGGTCCAAGGTCGAGGCCCTGGACGAAGGTTCCGAAGGCTCCGTCGAAGACGATGACGCGTTCGTTGACGGCTTCGAGGTAGGTCTGCCGTGCCATGACACTCATAAGTTATCCGCACACGATCGGGCCCGATCGTGCTTTGCGAACTAGCGTCCATGGCACATGGCACGCCAACCGATTTACACACGTGACGGAGACGACGGGACGACCGGTCTCTTCTACGGCGGTCGCGTGCCGAAGGATTCCGAACTGCCCCGCGCATACGGCACGGTCGACGAAGCACAGGCCGTTCTTGGTCTTGCACGCAGCGCCGCAGCCAACAACACGGGTGATGCCCGGTCGGCCGAGATTGTGAAGATGCTCGAGCCCTTCATGCGTGATCTGTGGGTGTTGATGGCCGAACTCGCCACGTTGCCCGAGAACCGCCACAAGCTCGTTCCCGGACAGTCGAGCGTCGCACCCGACATGGTCGACCGCATGGAGCAACTCATCGACCATCTCGACATGCAGTTCGACCCGCCGACCGAATTCGTCGTGCCGGGCGAGCACCCGGTCTCGGCGTGGCTCGACCTTGCCCGCACTGTCGTGCGCCGCGCCGAGCGTCATTCGGTGGCGGCCGCACCGTCACCGTCGTACGTGGTGCCCTACCTGAACCGCCTGTCCGACTTGTTGTGGACGATGGCGCGTTGGCAAGAGGGCAAGAGCAAGCCCGTGCGCTCGGTTTCCTAGAATGCTCGTGTGAGCATCTCTTTCAAGGTTTCCCGTTCGTCGTCCACCACCGAGGCAGTTGGTGTCGTCGTTGCATACGACGGCGCGGTTCCCTCCGAACTCGGCCTCAACCGCAAGCAGTTGTCGGCACGTGGCTTCGATGCAAAAGTCGGCCAGACGCTGGTACTTCATGGTCTGCGCGGTTCGCGCATCATCGTTGCAGTCGGTATCGGTGACCCGCGCAAGTTTGGTCCCACTGAGGCACGCAACACCGCGGCAGCACTTGCTCGTGCGGTGTCGAAGTCGGCGTCGGTGTCGACCGGCCTCGCCGACGCGGGCACGGGCAACCGTGCGCAGATCTCACAGGCGGTGGTCGAAGGTTTCCGTCTCGCAACGCACCGCTACACGGACCTGAAGAACGACAAGTCGTCGGCATCGAAGATCGAGTCGGTGGTTCTCACCGCGTCGTCGAAGTCGACGGCTGCCGTTCGCAACGGCGTTGCACGTGGCACCACGGTTGCCGATGCGGTGTGCATGGCACGCGATCTTGCGAACATGCCCCCCGCGTATCTCACCGCGCGCATGATGGCCGACCGCGCCGTTGCCATCGGCGAGGCGACGGGCCTTGGCGTCACCGTGTACGACCGCGACCAGTTGGCCAACATGGGGTGCGGTGGCATCCTCGGCGTGAACAAGGGCAGCACCGAACCGCCGCGCATGGTGAAACTCGTCTACACCCCCAAGTCGGGCGCGAAGATGATCAAGGGTCGCAAGGGTCACGTCGTTCTTGTTGGCAAGGGCGTCATGTACGACTCGGGCGGCATTTCGCTCAAGCCGTCCGACCCCTCACACGCGGTGATGAAGATGGACATGTCGGGTGCAGCCGCGG
>JBJTYJ010000307.1:0-4383 GCA_046082705.1 Actinomycetota bacterium
CGGCACCGGCCGCATTGAACGGTACGAGCGGCTCGCGCGTGGCGCGGTCGCGCACCAATTCGATGGCCCAGAACACACCGAGGCCGCGCCCGTCGCCGACGGACGGGTGCTTCTCCTTCAACTTCTGCAGGGCCGGACCAACGATGTCGTTGCCAAGGTGACGGGCGTGTTCGACGATCTTTTCTTCCTTGAAGATGTTGATCGACGCGACCGCAGATGCACAGGCCAGCGGATGTCCGCTGTAGGTGAGACCGCCCGGGAACTGCCGCTCGCGGAACGTGTCGGCGATTCGATCGGAGATGATGACGCCGCCGAGCGGGACGTAACCGGAGTTGACACCCTTCGCGAAGCAGATGAGGTCGGGGATGACGTTCCAGTGGTCGACGGCAAACCACTCACCACAGCGCCCGAAACCGGCCATCACTTCGTCGCAGATCATGACGATGCCGGTGCGGTTGCAGATTTCGCGCACGCCCGCCAGGTACCCGGGCGGAGGAACGAGAATTCCGTTCGTGCCGACAACCGACTCGATCATGATCGCGGCGATGTTGTTCGCCCCCTCGACCATGATGACGTCCTCGAGGTGCTGCAACGCACGCTGCGACTCTTCGGCCTCGTTCTGCGAATGGAACTGGGAACGGTAGGGGTATGGCCCCCAGAACTTCACGATGCCCGGCATCGCGGGCTCGCTCGGCCAACGACGCGGGTCTCCCGTCGCCTGGATGGCGGCAGCGGTCGCTCCGTGGTAGCTGCGGTATGTGGTGAGAATCTTGAGACGACCGGTGTGCAAACGCGCCATGCGCATTGCATTTTCTGTTGCCTCGGCTCCACCGTTGGTGAAGAAGACCATGTTCAAGTCGCCCGGGGCGACCTCGGCGATCAGACGCGCAGCTTCACTTCGCGCGTCGTTGGCGTGGATCGGCGCAATCGTGCACAGGCGGTCGGCCTGTTCCTTGATCGCAGCGACAAGTTTCGGGTGCTGGTGGCCGATGTTGACATTCACCAACTGGCTGGAAAAGTCGAGATAGCGACGGCCGGCGTCATCCCAGAACCATGCACCCTCTCCCCCGGCAACCACGATCGGGTTGATCATGCTTTGCGCCGACCATGAGTGGAAGACGTGCTTGCGGTCGTTCGTGAATGCGTCGGATGGACGCGTTTCGAGACTGGTCATACGACCAGCCTAGTGACCACCCAGATACGCAGCCCGCACGGCGGGGTCATCGAGGAGTTCGATGCCCTTTCCCGTTTTCACAACGTTGCCGGTTTCCAGGACGTAGGCGCGATGGGCACGGCGCAGCGCTTGGGCAGCGTTCTGTTCGACCAAGAGGACCGTTGTCCCCTGCTGGTTGATCTCGGTGATGATCGAAAAAATTTGGGCGATCAGTTTCGGGGCCAGACCCATCGATGGTTCGTCGAGCAACAACAAACGGGGACGGCTCATGAGAGCGCGGCCGATGGCGAGCATCTGCTGTTCGCCACCCGACAAGGTTCCGCCCAATTGCGAAATGCGCTCGCGCAGACGCGGGAAAAGGTGCATGACGCGTTCCATGTCGTCGTTCTTCGCCGCCGACTTGTGGTCGGCTCGGGCGTAGGTGCCCATGTCAAGGTTCTCGCGCACGGTCATGCCGGGAAAAATGCCGCGGCCCTCGGGCGACTGGCAGATTCCGAGTTTCACGCGCTGGTGCGAGGGCATGTTCGTGATGTCCTGGCCCTCAAACTTGATCGAGCCGCCGATGACGGTTCGTAAGCCCGAGACCGTGCGCATCGTCGTGGTTTTGCCCGCGCCGTTCGCACCGACGAGTGTGACGACTTCACCTTCGTTGACACCGAACGACACGCCCTTCAGCGCCTCGATCTTGCCGTAGGCCACGCGGAGATCGGTTACCTCAAGCAGCATCGTCGGGTACTCCCAGATAGGCGGCAATGACGTCGGGATTGTTCTGCACCTCGGCAGGTGGACCGGTGGCAATGATCTTGCCGAAGTCGAGGACCACGATGCGGTCGGTGACTCCCATGACCAGGCTCATGTCGTGCTCGATCAAGAGCACGGTGTAACCCTGTGCCCGGATCTTGCGGATGAGGTCCATCAGTTCTTGCTTCTCAGCGGGTGTGAAACCCGCCGCGGGCTCGTCGAGACACAGCAACTTCGGATTCGTCGCAAGCGCACGGGCGATCTCGAGGCGACGCTGGTAGCCGTACGGCAGGTTTCGCGCAGCGTCACCGGCACGGTCGGCAATACCCATGAACGTGAGCAGTTCCATCGCCCTGTCACGGCCTTCACGCTCTTCGCGGTGGTGACGGCGCGACCCGATGAGCGCTCCACCAACGCTGGTCTTGTGGTTCGCATCGGCCCCGACCATCACGTTCTCGACCGCCGTCATGTCGGGGAAGAGTCGAATGTTCTGGAACGTGCGGGCGATGCCTCGTTGGGTGATTTGGAATCGCTTGAGGCCGGCCAGCGACTGGCCGTCGAAGGTGACCTTGCCGCTGGTCGCCGTGTAGACGCCGGTGATGACGTTGAAACACGTGGTCTTGCCCGCACCGTTCGGGCCGATGAGTCCGAGAATTTCGCCGCGGGCGATGTCGAACTTGACCTCGCTGAGTGCGGTGACTCCACCGAACTGCATCGTCACGTTGTCGACGGAGAGGATGTTGTCAGCCACGACCCACCTCCGCTTCGCCGGGTTGGGATGGTTTCCAGTTGGCCAACCAGCGCTCCTTGCGAATTTTGCGTGGAATCAGGCCCTGCGGACGGAAGACCATCACGAGGACTAGCGCGACGCCGAAGACGAACACTCGCTTGTCGGCAAAACCACGGAAGCGCTCGGGCATCCATGCAACGACAGCGCCACCGAGAATGGCGCCCCACATGTTGCCTGTTCCACCCAACACGACTGCGGCGAGAAACAAGATCGACAACTGCAACGGGAAATTGCTGGGGTTGATGAATCGCACCTTGCCCGCGTACAAAGTGCCCGCAAGACCGCCGATCGCCGCGCCGATGGCGAATGCCCACAGCTTGAACTTGAAGGTGTTGACACCCATCAATTCGGCTGCATCTTCGTCTTCGCGCACGGCGTTCCACGCGCGACCCACCCGACTGTTCTCGAGCCGGCGAAGGAAGAACACCACGATGAGAATCACCGTGAGGCCGAGGAAGAAGTACGGCTTGGCATCGAGAACGCCGAACTTCAGCGGTCCGATGTTCGGTGGTTTGGCAATCTTGCTGATTCCACGACTCGCCCCCAGCCAGTCGGCATTGTTTGCCGAAATGCGGATGATCTCACCGAAGCCGAGCGTCACGATGGCGAGATAATCACCACGGAGACGCAGCGTCGGTGTGCCGAGAATGACACCGGCTGCCATCGAAACGAGCACCGCGATCGGCACGCAGACCAACCACGGCAGGTTCGCATGCTGGCTCGAAAGAATTCCGACCGTGTACGCACCGACCGCATAGAAGCCCACGTATCCGAGGTCGAGAAGTCCCGCCAGGCCGACCACGACGTTCAAGCCGAGCGCAACGAGCACGTAGATCACGATCTTGTCGGTGATGACACCTTCGAAACTGGTACCCGGCGTGTCGACCAACCAACCGAGCACCGGAACGTCGGGCCACCACGGCAGGAGGTACAGAGAGACGATGAACAGAGCGATGAGCGACCAGCGCGACACCTTTGGCAGGTCGCCGATGCGCTCGCCGATACCCGAGACCGCATGGGCCGGCTTGGAGGTGAGCCCCTTGAAGGTTTCCGACACGCTCATACGCGCGCCTTCGCAAGCGACTCACCGAGGATGCCCGTCGGGCGGAACATGAGGACGACGAGCAACAAGACGAAGGCGATCACGTCTTTCCATTGTCCGCCGAATATTGCCGCGCCGTAGTTCTCGCCCAGACCGAGGACGAGCCCACCAAGCAGGGCACCGCGCAGGTTGCCGATGCCGCCCAGCACGGCCGCGGTGAACGACTTCACGCCGAGAAGGAAGCCGATGTTGAAGCGGGTTTGGTCGTAGACCAGGGTGAACATCATGGCGGCGGCTCCTGCCATCACGCCTCCGAGAAGGAAGGTGATGAGAATCACGAAGTCGACGTTGACGCCGAGAATCTTTGCCGTCTCCACGTCCTGGGCGACGGCGCGCACGCCGCGGCCGAGGCGCGTGCGGTTCACGAACAACACGAGGGCAGTCATCATGAGGAGTGCCCCGACGATCACCAACACGTAGTCGATTCGCACTTCGGTGCCGAGAAATTCGAAGAGCACTTTCTTCTCGAGAACGCGCGGGGTCTGGTACTGCTCGCGGTCACGCGGGCTCCAGATGGCAACGGCCTCGGCAATCGCGGTCGATGCACCGATGGCGGAGATGAGAAAGGCGAGGCGT
>JBJTYJ010000308.1:0-12159 GCA_046082705.1 Actinomycetota bacterium
GGCCGTTGTGCTGGCCGCGGCGATCATCTGGACAGTAGGACTCCGCAAAGGGGTTGTCTCTTGTCTCTTGTTGGCGGCTGTCGCCGGTGCCGCCGTCATGGCTTTCGGTGGGTCTGTAGCGTGACGACGTGAGCGAAACGACAACGCTGCGGATTTCGAGATGGGTGAGTGGCACGCCCCAACAAGTGTGGGATGCCTACATGACGCCTGAGTTGTTCGTTCAGTCCGTCGAACCGATCGTCGGCTTGACGTCGGTGCAGACGTTCTCAGACGACCAGAAGGGTACCTTGATCGAGATCATCCAGCACGACGTACCCATGCAATCCGCGGTCCCGGAAGTTCCTTTTCACTTCAACACGTGTTTCGACAAGCTCGAGTCACTGTTCGCGGAACCCGAGAGCAAGGTCGTCGTATCGATGCACATCGCGGCATCCGCTGCGCGTGTGTGGGAATTCGTGAGTGATGTGAATCTGCCGTCCCGGTTTTCAGCCGAACTCGAGCGAGCCGAGTGGGAGGGTGAACCCGGAGTCGGTGCGGTGATTCGCGGCTACATGAACCTGAACGGACGCGAATGGGACACCGAGTCGGTGGTGATCGATTGGCGGCCGAACGAAGGCTTCATGTGGTCGGTGTACGGTCCAGACAATCCAGTCGCCGAATGGGGTTTTCGCATCACCCCACTCGGCGATGACGTTCTCTTGGTCATGCACGCCCGGCTCGGACCCGCACGCAGCGGTTTGACGGCGGCAATCGACGCTCAGCCCGACAAACGCGACGAAATCATTTCATCGCGCATGGCGACATGGCATAAGAACATGATCGCCACGATCGGTGGCGTGAAGGAACTTGCCGAGCGGCGCTGATTACTTGCCGAGTTCGGCGTCGATGGCCGCGACGATCGCGGGGTCATCGGGTGTCATCGTCGGCGCGAAGCGCGCGACGACGTTGCCGTTCTTGCCGACGAGGAACTTTTCGAAGTTCCACAGCACGTCGGGATCCTGATTCGGGGTCATGCCGAAACCCTTGAGGCGATCGCGGAATGCATCGGGGTCGCCCTGCGCGCGCGGTGCGGCGCTGGTGAGTTCCTTGTACAGCGGGTGCTGGTCGTCGCCGACGACGCTGATCTTTTCGAACATCGGGAACTTCACCGAGTAGGTGAGCGAGCAGAACTCCGCGATCTCGGCATTCGAGCCGGGCTCTTGTGCGCCGAAGTTGTTGGCCGGGAAACCGAGGACCGCAAAGCCCTTGTCCTTCTTGTCCTCGTAGATCTTCTCGAGGGCTTCGTACTGGGGGGTGAGGCCGCACTTTGAGGCGACATTGACGACGAGGAGGACGTTGCCGGCGAAGTCGTTGAGGGACGACGGCTTGCCGTCGATGGTCTTCACGGGGATGTTTTGAATGCTGGACATGGCTGCAAACTACCCGCTCGAGGGACCGCACGTACACTCGCGCTCGTGGGGAAAATCGACGAACGCGCGCGGGAAGTCCGCGAGGCGGTGGGGACCGCCGACCTGCGGGTTCTTCTCATGTCGTTGCACCACATGACGGGTGACGAGCGCTGGTTGGCGGCGCCGTACCTTCCGCGCAGGGATGTTCGCATCATTGCTGATGAATCCGCCGGTCTCGACCCGGGTGTTGCCGATGAGATTCGGGCCGCGGCAGTGGAATGTTGGGGATCCCGGCCCGCGATCGACGTTCCCGATGACGAGCGGATGATGCGGATGATGACCGTGTGTCTGGGTCATGAGGTGCCCCACGAATACCTGGGGATGATGAAAGAAGAGATGGGTTTTTCGTCGCGTGACGTCGATGCCGGTCCGGTGGCGGGGGAACTGGCGAATCTTGACGCGTTGATCGTCGGGGCCGGTCCGAGTGGCATTGCAATGTCGGTCCGACTGCAACGTCTGGGTGTGCATCACGTGGTCGTCGAGAAGTCGACATCGGTCGGGGGAGTGTGGCGCGAAAATACTTACCCGGGGTGTGCCGTCGATACACCGAACCACTCGTATTCGTTCTCCTTCGCACCGCCCAACCGATGGTCACGTTTCTTCGCGCCACAGCCCGAGTTGCGGGAGTACATGGAACGAGTCGCCAACGACTTCGATGTCACGTCACGCGTTCGCTTTGATACCGAAGTGGTGGCCGCGCAATGGATCGAGACCGATGGCAAGTGGGAGATCGACCTTGAAGGTCCCGCCGGTCGTTACACCGAGAGGTATTCGTTTCTCGTCAGCGCAATCGGCCAACTGCACGTGCCGAAGATGCCAAGCATCCCCGGCTTGGAGACGTTCGATGGGGCAGCGTTCCATACGGCGACGTGGCCGAAGGGTCTCGATCTACGGGGCAAGCGCGTTGGCATCATCGGCACGGGCGCAACCTCGATGCAGGTGGTTCCTGCGATCGTCGATGACGTTTCCTCGTTGACGGTATTCCAACGCAGTCCGCAGTGGGCGCGGCCGGTCGAGCGTTATCACGACCCGATTCCCGACGGCGTTCAGCGGATGCTCGATCACTATCCGTACTACGCACAGTGGTACCGCTTCACGATGACATGGCGTTTCGCAGATGGCCTGCATCCGTACATCCAGAAGGACCCATCGTGGGAGTTTCCCGAGCGCGCGGTGAGCAAGAAGAACGACATGCACCGCGAGGAAATGGTGCGCCACATGGCGACAGAGCTCGCGGGTCGTGACGACCTCTTCGCCAAATGTCTTCCCGACTATCCGCCCTACGGCAAGCGGATCCTCCTCGACAACCGGTGGTTCGCTGCATTGCGGCGCCCACATGTCGAGTTGGTCACCGAGTCGATCGAATGCATCGCGCCCGAAGGCGTCGTGACATCGGCCGGAAACTCGCACCACCTCGACGTGATCATCCTTGCGACCGGCTTTGACGTGACGCAGATGGCTGCGCGTCTCAACATCACCGGACGCGGCGGTGTCGATCTTCACGAGGCATGGTCTGGCGAGAATCCACACGCATATCTCGGAATCTCGGTGCCGGGTTTCCCGAACTTGTTCCTTTTGCAGGGTCCGAACACGGGTCTCGGCCACGGTGGTAGCGCGATCTTCCAATCGGAGTGTCAGGCGCGGCACATCACCGCGTGCATGGCGCGCGTCGTCGAACGCGGAGTGCGCGTTATCGAGGTCGACCCGGACGCGACGCAGGAGAACGTTGCCGCCACGGATGCGGCGCACGAACGGATGATCTGGACGCACCCCGGAATGTCGACCTACTACCGCAATACGAGTGGTCGTGTTGTCACCGTGATGCCGTGGAGACTGGTCGATTATTGGCAGATGACGCATGATTTCGTCGATGGGGCCTACCACCTACGTTGACGAAACGAGGAACGTACCAGTCGACGATGGTGCCGCCACCCGCGGCTTCACGGAAGGTGCACGACCCGCCGTTGCCTTCGGCGTGCGCACGGCGTGGATGATGTCGTTGGCGAGTGTGGCATCGCTGACGGTGGTGGCCAGCGCTTCGGAGAGTTGCAGGATTTCGGCCTGAATGTCGGGTGGAACGCGACTGACAAGTGTGTCGAGTCGCAACCGCGTTGCGAAGACATCCTGCAAGGGTCCGTCGTGGAGATCGCGGGCGATGCGCTCGGCGAACTCGACGACATTCACATCGGGGAAAAGTACTTCCCCCTGTTGGCGTGATCAACGAACATCTGCCGCCAAACAGATGTACCGCGCGTCAATGCGCGCTGAGCGCACGTTTCCGCGTTGGTACACCCGTACCTATCGCGACAAGTACTGCAGCGATGACGATGCAGACGAAGAACCACGTCGCAAGCGGTCGAATGGTTCCGTCGAAGCGCTCGCTGGCAAAACCGCCGAGCAGTGCACCGCCCGCGGTGGTGACCGTGGCCATGACGCTGGAGGCGGTGCCCGCGATGTGCGCGACGGGCGACATCGCTGCTGTGTTGCACAGCGGTCCGAGACCCTGCGCGATCGGCACGACGAGAAGGATCGCCAACATGTACAACCAGAACGCGGGTGAACCGTCCGACAGCCACGCAATCGCAAGGAAGAGCACCGCGCTGGCAACGGCAAGCGCGACGAGGCGCCGGATCAGAGGGATGTTGCCGTGGGTGCGCACCATGCGCGCGTTGTTCAGCGCATTCATTGAGAATGCGAAAGCGACACACCCGAAGATCAGCGGGAACCACGGCCCGTAGCCGTACACGTCTTCGACGATGACCTCGGACCCGGCGAGATAGGCGGTGAGGACGGAGAAGAGGAACATCACCGCGAGTGTGAAGGTGACTGTTTGTCGGTGCGTCACCACTTCGCGTGCGGCCTGGCCGACTGATCTCCATGTGAAAGGGCGGCGGCGTTCGACGGCGAGAGTCTCGGGAAGTCGGCGCGACCAGATGAGAAGAAGTGTCGCGAGGATGGCGGGACACACGAAGACCGATCGCCACGGAAACACCATGAGAAGAAGGGCGCCGAAGCCGGGGGCGAGAATCGGCACGAGGAGAAAGACGGCCATGATCGTCGACATGAGCCGTGCCATCGTGTCGCCCTCGTAGCGGTCGCGGATCATCGCCGTGGCAATGGCCCGGGGTGCACCGGCGGCAAGACCCCAGATGAACCGTGACACCTTGACCCAACCCCACGTCGGAGCAAGGCAGGCGAGAAGTGCGCAGGCGATGTACAGGACCATGCCGATCATCAGCGGCTTTTTCCGACCGAATCGGTCGGAGGCGGGCCCGTACAGCCAGGGGCCGATGGCAACGCCGAGAAAGAACGCGGTGACGATCCAGCCGACGTCGGTGGAGTCGGGCGACATGCCGAACTCGCGGCGCATGTCTGGGAATGCGGGGAGCATGATGTCGATCGCGAGCGCCCCCATCGCCATGAAGGCGGTGACCATCGCAATAAATTCTTTATTGCCGGCGGTCTTGCGTGTATTGCTTCTCGTCGTCCCGTCTTCGACGACTTCCCCCGATGTCACGGATCCAAACTAGGTGAGTAGCGGTGTCGTCAACGAGGCAAACCGTCGACGTCGAGAAGTGCACCGGTGGTGTAAGAGCTTGCGTCGGAGGCGAAGTACAGCGCGGCGCCGACTATTTCACCCGGTTCACCGCCGCGACCGAGTGAGTAAGCGGTCGTCGCGTGTTCGTTGAACGTTTCCATGTCCCACGCTTTCGAGATGTCGGTGAGAAAGGGTCCGGGAACGATGCAATTGACGCGTACGGTCGGACCGAATGCCGCGGCCAGACTTTTCGTGAGGCTGTTGATGCCTGCTTTGGCAGCGGCGTAGGGCGCCTCGGTGGGACTGGGACGGTGGCTGGCCACCGAGGAAACATTGATGATCGACCCACCACACGCGGTAACCATTCGCGTGCCGATGTTCGCAGACAATCGAAACGGTCCCTTCAGATTGACGCTGATGACTTTGTCGAAGAGTTCTTCGCTGACCTCGGTGAGTGAGGGATAGAGAGGCGACATTCCGGCGTTGTTGACCAGGACGTCGACGCGGCCGAATTCGGCGTACGCGGCGTCGGCGAGCGCATCGGCATCCGACCAACTGGCTGCGTGGTAGCCAACCGCAAGAGCGCGCCGGCCAAGGCCCCGCACTTCGTCGGCAACGGACTCGCAGTTCGCGATCTTGCGGCTCGCGATGACGACATCGGCTCCGTGAGCCGCAAAAGCGAGAACCATTTCGCGACCGAGACCTCGGCTACCGCCGGTCACGACGGCAACTTTCCCGGAGAGGTCGAACAGTTCGTTGGCGGTGCGCGGGCTCATGTGCCAAAACTACTGACCCGGCACGGCGACGGTGACCCGACGCGTGCCCGCGTCGAGCGTGAGTCGCCAACCTCCCTCGTGGACGCAACGGTGGTGTTCGTTGCAGAGGGGAACCAGGTTGTCGAGGTTGGTTGGCCCGCCGTTGATCCAGTAGTTGATGTGGTGGGGTTCGCAACGCGCCACCGGCACGCCACACCGGGGAACCGCACACGTGGGGTGCATCGTTTCGAGGGCTTTGCGTTGAGAAGCGGTGGAGATTCGTGTGGCGCGACCCATGTCGAGCACCACACCCGTCGACGACATGACGACCGGAATGATGCGCGCCTCGCAGGCAAGCCGCCTCACCGTCTCGACCGGTAGCGCGATGTCGGTGCCCGTGGAGATGACCGATTTTGCGTGCAGCCCGCGCCGCAACGTGTCGATGTCGACCACCACGCTGACATCGGTACGAGAACCGCCACCGTTGATCGATACGACGTTCGAATCAGCCGAGTCGCACACGAGGGCAACGAGTGCAAGGGCGTTCAGATGGGCCGGCTTGTCGGATGGCGACCCCGAGGCGTCGTGGCCTTCGCCCGCGTTGAAAAGCGTTTGCACCGCACGTTGCAGACGTCCGACCAAGCGCAGGCCCGATTCGGGGTCGAGTTCGCCGTGCAGTCGAACCATGCCCGAATCGTTGTCGACCCAATGGCGCAACCACGTGCGCCGACGCTGCCGTTCGGTGGTGTCGACCCCGCTGTCGTGCTCGGCACGCAGCGCAGTTTGTTGAACGACGCGCGAGAAGTTGTCGGGCGAGGTGCGACGTGCGATACCGACGAGTCGGCTTTCCTCGTCGGCGAACAACTGCAATGCGTTGCCGTCGAGGTGGCGCACGGCCCGCGCGATGACGTCGACATGATGCGTTGAAATGTCCCCCGACAGCACCGCCTCGCGCATGTGCGGGAACTTCTCGAGAGTGTCGACACGTTGCATGTCGCGGCGGGCGTCGGGTCGTGAAACCGACGTGGCCTTGACGATGACCTGTTCGGGCATGACCGCAGGGGACGCGGCCGACAGTTGACGAAGGCGGCCGTTCAACAGCACGCGGACCGCGTCGAGGTTGCGTTGTGCCGCAGCCACTTGTTCGAGCGCGCGTCGCACGCCATCGAGGCCGAGTGTGGCGATGTGGTCGGCGGTGAGATACCGGAGCGGGAATTGCGGGTGGGATTCACCGAAGGGCGACGAACTGTCGCGGGAAGCAAGTGCCGGTGATGCTGTCACTCGATCCTCCTTGCCGACAACGGTAGGAGGGGGGTGTCACACGATGCGGTTCAACCGGGTCTGACGAAGAAAGACCCGAGAGCCACGCGCACGACCTGTTCCCAATCGTCAGACGTCACGGGTTCGGTGTCGAGGTCGAGCAACACGCGCGCAAGGTTGTAACCCTGGACGAAAACTGCGACCGCACGCGCGTCGACGTCGCTGCGGACCCAGCCCTTGTCCTGTCCGTAACGAACCGCATCGGCGATCGTTTCGGTGTGGGTGTGTTGTTGAAGTGCAAGTGACTCGCGCAGCTCGGGTCGTCCGTAGGAACTGGCGATCACCGAGAGACGGTTGTGGCGTGCATGCTCACGCTCGGCCGAATTGCCCACTTGGACAAGAGCCGATGTTGCCGCGATGAACTCTTGGATCGTCGCCGTCTTCGTCAGTGTCTCGCGAATGTTCTTCGCGTCTTCAGCAACGAAGCGGCTGAATTGCGTGACGCGCGCCGCGGCGATGAGACCTTCGCGACCGCCGAAGTGGTGATACAGCGACCCTTTTGAGATGCCCGTCTCTTGGAGAATGTCGTCGATGCGAACGCTCGCCTCGCCGTGCTCCTCGATTGCCTTGATGGTGGCCTCGATGACGACGGACACCGTCGCCTCTGCACGGGCCTGAATCGGCTGGGGAACTCCAGCGGGTGCGTCCATATTGTTGGCGAGTATAACAAACTTCTGTTCTAGACGATGCCCGATAGTCGGACGTTTCAGTCCTTTTCGATGTATGGCCCGAGGACCTGCGCGACCCGCATGTGAGCGGGGATGCGGTCGATGCCGATCGTGCGGTCAACCGTCTCGTGGAAGTGCCAGATGCGCCGTTCCTGGTAGTTGACGACGACGCCCTTCATCGCCGGCGACTCGAGCGAGCGCTGCATCGGGGCCATGTTCCACTTGTCCTCACCCATGATGAGATCGAACTCGTCCACGCGCTGCTGCCAGTGCGGCGGCAGTTCGTCGCCCTCCCAGTCTTTCGGAGCGTAGTGCGACCACATGAGCCGGGTATTCGACTTGTCGATCGGCCAGAACATGATGAACGGAAATCCGTACGCGGCAACCGGCGAGATGAGATTCGGAAACAGCGAAAATGCGCTGCTCGTCGAGCGGATCATGTCGTTGACCGATGGGATGTCGATGAAGCGATCGTCCTTGAAGGTTTGGAAGTCAGTCCAGTCCTTCATGCCGCGCAGTTCGCAAGCCTTTTTCGAAAATGGCGTCACCATGCGGCTGCAGCCGTTCGGCAACAGGCCCATCGACGCACCGCGGTTGTCGAGCGCGCTCCAGCCTCCGCGGTCGTGAATGAAACGGAAGTGGTACACCTCGAGGAATGCCTCGGCGGTGACCTTCCAATTGCACGGAATGTCCATCACGCGCGGGCCGACTGCGCGAAGTTCCTTGCCGCTGAGTTCTTCCATTTGTTGGAACGGCACACCGAACCATTCCTGCAGCGGGGCCGCATCGGGGTCTTGGTTCACCCAGATCCATCCCTGCCACGACTCGCAACTGATTTCGGTGAGGAACTTCTCTTCGCGACACAAGCCGATGAAGTCGCGTTCATCGGGAACGCTCTTCAGTTCACCCGAATCGATGCTGTACACCCACCCGTGGTACTGGCAGCGCAACTGGTTGGCGCAACCCTTCTCCTCGCGCACCACGGGCGCACCGCGGTGTTGGCACGTGTTGTAGAACGCGCGCAACTTTCGGTCGTTGCCGCGAACGACGACGATCGGAACGCGCAGGTGGTCGAACGTGAAGTAGTCACCGGGATTGGCGACATCTTCCTCGCGGCCCGCCATCACCCACACGCGAGACCACAGGTGCTTTTGCTCGAGTTCCCAGAACTCGTCGGAGATGTAGCGATCGATCGGTACGTCGTGGAACGCGGGGAAGCCCTCGGGGTTGCCCTTGCGGTCGAATTGTTCGTGCATGTCGCGCAAAATGCGCTCGATCAACGTTGCGTCCATTGGACCCCTCCTTGCACGCGGGCGTTTCCCAACGTTACGGCTCGTCGCCACCCGTTTCGGAGTCGGACAAACCGGCCGCTGCGAGCAGGTCCTCCGCGGCCTGGCGCACCTGCCAGTCACGGTCGGCGAGGGCCGCGTGGAGGGCGGACGTCACCTCGGGCGAGTCGAACGGGGCGAGCGAAATGACCGCCCGCCGCCGCACCGCGGGCTTGTCGTTGCAGGCATTGAGAATGGCGGGAAGTCCACGTTCATCACCGAGCGATCCGAGTGCCGCCACGCACGATTCACGGACGAGAGGATGCGCATGGGCCGTGGCCGACATGATGAGGGCCTGCATTTCGGCATCGGACACGGCATCGCGTTCCCCCAGCGCCCATGCCGCCGTTTCGGCCACGGCGAAGTCCTCATCCGACAGCAGTCGCAAGAGATCGACACGTGAATCGTGCGCGGCAATGCGGGCGAGGCGGTGCCGAACCAACCGTTCAGGATCAGTGAATGCGAGAGCAATGTGCCGTGGTGTCAACGCAGCGCTCTTGTGAAGCGACGACAATGCGATCGCGCGCACATGGGGATCGTCGCCGTTGAATGCGGCTTCGAGGGTCGCCGTATCGTTGCTGTGAGCGGCAAGCGTGACGGCCGCAATCGTGACGGGGACCTGCTCCACGGATCAGCGCAAGAGATTGGTGACCGACTCGACCAGCAGGGCGGCGGAGACGGACAGGGCGAGGGCAATGACGAGACCCGCGGCGATGGCGAACCCCACGAGGCCACCCGTTGCCGTTACGCGGCGCCGCGCCGAAGGCGGACGGTAAACCTGTCCGGGTCGCTGGTCGACGCGGAGATAGATAGGTATGGGACGGCGCCGGCCACCCCGCAGCTGTGTCCAGTCGATGCGCAAACCAAGAAGGGCAATGGCGATGGCGGCGACGAGACCCACGACACCGGCGCGCACGGTGACATCCGCCGTCGACAATGCAACAATCAGCGCAGTCATGTCAGATGCGTCTCCCGATCAATCGCCGCCGAGCGTACTGCCCCCGCCGGTCATTCCCGCCGCGCCGCAGCCCACGGTGTCGGTGCGCCGACTGTGGTGGGCCCTTCCGATGCTGACCCTGTCGTGGTTGGTTCTGATTGCGATCATCGTTGCCGGCGCCACGACAATCGAACGCTGGGAAACTGCGCCCGGGTCGGTGGATGCCGTCGCCCCACGCCTTGGGTTCGGCACCGGCGCCACCGATGTCACGCGTTACCGAACCGGTAACAGCATCCGTTTCGTCACCGCCTACGGGTCGCAATTGACGGCGCTCGAGGGTTTCGTCGGCTGGGTCGACGACGACATTGCCATCGAGACGAAACTCGAACGGTTCGGCGATCGCTCGCCGGTCGAACAGCGGCGACTCGGCTTCCAGGCGATGGTGGGCGCGAAACAGATTGCCGAATACGTGGCACTCAAGCGTCTTGGTTACGACGTCTCCTTGAACTACGGGTCGGTCGTCGTCGAACAAGTGATTTGCGAGGAAAAACCCGCGGTCGACTCGGCGTGCAAGCGGCTGAATCCCGGTGACGTCATCGAATCGCTTGCCGGCACGCCGACCCCGGCGCTCAACGTTCTGGTGAAGGCAATGGAAGGGCGCAAGGTGGGCGACGTCGTGGAAATCGTTGTCAACACGTTGAACTCGAATCCCAACGAAACGCGGCGCACGGAAAACGTGCGCCTCATTGCCAGTCCCGACGACGCAACGCGCACGATCATCGGAATCGTTCCTGCCGACACGCGCACCGTCGACGTTCCCTTCGAGGTCGACATCTCCACCGACTCAATTGGCGGACCCTCGGCCGGACTCGCATTTGCGCTGGCGCTTCTCGACGAACTCACGCCCGGCAACCTCATGGGCAAAGCTGCGGTTGCTGCTACGGGAACCATCGCCGAAGACGGAACGGTTGGTGCAATCGGCGCGCTGCGACAAAAGGCCGTCGCCGTCGAACGCAGCGGCGCCGAGGTGTTCCTCGTTCCCCAGTCGCAGACACCCGATGAGATCGCGTCCGCACGCGCGGCGGCGGGTTCGGGCCTCACGATCATGCCCGTTGGCACGCTCGACGAGGCCCTCGATGCGCTGGCGAAATACGGCGGGGGCAAGTTGGCGCCGCCACCGCCAAGCAACTGATGCCTCAATTGTCACGGCAGCGCATAAAGAGGCAATGCCACGTTTGGGTAGTGGCGCGGGCGTACCATTTCCCAAATGGCGATTTCATTTTCACGCCCCGACCCGTCGTCGCCCGCTGCCGTCAGCGCCGCGGCGTTCACCGTCGCACGCCGTGGCTATGACCAAACCGAAGTGCGCGACTTCCTGCGCATGGTCTCGGCCGAGCTCGCCCGTCTGCAAGAGCGTGAGCGGTTCCTCGAAAGCGAACTGAAGGCGATGCAAACACGGGGGATGTCTGCCCCCGGCATGCTCGACGAGGAAGTCGTCACCGCACTTCTCGGCGAGGAAGCCGCCCGTGTGCTCGGGGCCGCCCGCGAGGCAAGTACCCAAATCCGCCAGCGGGCCGAGGAAAACGCCACCCGTTTGGTCAAAGAGGCCGCCGGTGACGCAGCCCGTCTGCGCGAAGAGGCCGAACTCGAGGCCGTTCGCCGTCGCGACGATGCCGCCGCCGATGCCGAGGCCGAAATCGAACTCGCCAAGCAGCAGGGTCGCGAAATGGTCAATGAGGCCCGCGACTACCGCGAGAAGGTGCTGTCGGAACTGGCCCGCCGTCGCGAACTTGCGCGCGCCCAGATCGAACAGCTCGTCGCGAACCGTGATCGCTTGCTGAACGCATTCGAGCGTGCCCGTCTCGCCACCGACGACGTCATGACGGGCCTCGTATCCGTCGACGACGACCTGCCGCGCGAGTTCGTCAACCTCGCACCCACCACCGGCCCCGTTGCGCCGGTCACGCTGAATGCGCCGGTGGTGCAAATGTTCGATCGCGAGAAGCACGATCTCGACGGCGGTCGCACCGAAGAACCAATCGTTGAACCAATCGCCGAAGTCGTCATTGAAGAAATCACGGTCGCCGAAGTCCCCATCGAAGAAATCACGGTCGAAGAGATCGTGACCGAAGAGACAGTCGTCGAAGATGTCGAAGTGGTTGCAG